>JBNKYR010000008.1:0-37339 GCA_050300995.1 Crocinitomicaceae bacterium
TAATTCGAGTACCGGTACGGATGCTATTACAGCATGTGATTCCTATACCTGGATCGATGGAAATACTTACACAGCTTCCAACAACACAGCAACTTACACGCTTACCAATGCCGCGGGGTGTGATAGTGTTGTTACGCTCAATCTCACTGTCAACAATTCGGTTACTACCAGTCAAACAATTATTTCTTGTGACAGTGCAGTCATCAACGGCTCGGCCTACTACACATCTCAAGTAGTCACAGATGTGCTTACATCCGCTCTGGGCTGCGACAGCACCGTCATTACAGACCTTACTATTGAGAACCTCATTGCTACAGCCTCTATCTCAGGAGTTACAATCACCGCGAGCCCTTCGGGAGCCGACAGCTACCAATGGCTGGATTGTGACAACGGGAATACTCCTGTTACGGGTGCAACAGGAGAAACTTTCATTGCCAGTGAAAACGGAAACTATGCTGTTGTGATAAATAGCGGCTCTTGTACGGACACTTCAGATTGCGTTGTAGTTTCCGAAGTTGGTCTTCATCAATTAACGGAGGCGGGTATCCGACTTTTTCCAAACCCAACAACAGGAGTCCTCAATCTTGAATTTGACCAGGTGTTACAACGGCGTATTTTGGTGGCAAACGCACTTGGACAAATTGTATATGAGCGAGAAATCTCCGGCACGCAACACCTACTCGACCTAACCTTACAGAATCCGGGTGTTTACACAGTGCAAATTCACACAGGCGATACAGTTCTATTCAAATCGGTTGTTAAACTGTAACGATTGCCTGAGAAGTTGGTTTTCGGAAGGTCCCGCTTTCATTTTGAGAAGGCGGGACTTTTTAATTATTGAATCGGAGCTTTGGTAAAACTCGATCTAATAACAAAGATCAATGATCCACTCGTCCAGGTATTCCTCTTCAACGGCCGTTCTGGAAGAAACAGGAATCAAGGTGTAAATTCGCTCCCGCTTCTTGTGTGTCAGGGGCAACTCATCTCCTACTCCGTAAATGATCGGCTTTTTCGTAACCGAGACTTCCATATATGGCTCGATGATCTGCTTGCCGTTATACCTTTCAACGATCTTTGATTGCCAGTTAATGTCGTAAATGTCCGGACGCGTGACTGTACTGTCACACACATCCGTTACGTCTACAAGCACCATATCCATTGCACCCCCCAGGATATACCACAACTCATCGTATTCATAGGAATAATGTGTTTCCGCCTGATGCACACGCATTTTTTCCTTTGTTTCGCTACCGTTCACCTGTAAATAATACGGACGACACTTAAAGGTCTTGTAACGCGTACTGTTCGGTGGTATAGTCGCCTCGATGATTTCCTCTTTGGTTTTCAGGTCCGATACCAGCACATCCACACTGTCCTCATACGGATTATAGATGTTCACCGTCCGTTCCGCCTGATCCGAATAGGCTTCCACCGTTGTTTCATTCGTGCTGGAGGTGAATCCCGGAGCGGGTTCTTTGTTGATCAACCAGATGCTCAACCCGATAAAGCCAACTCCCCAAAACAAAACCGGAATCCAAAAGAAATCATGGCCGCGACGGAACGGAATTTCTCCCGTTTCCGGGTCAGGTGTTCCTCCGCCCCAAACAGCGGCACCCTGAAGAGTCAGCACAATGCCGGCCCACAGCATGGACCAACCCAGAAAAGGATAATTTCCCAAACGGGTGTCCTCAAACCAAAATGACATGATCCATCCGCTGATGAAAAGAAAGATCGGCACCGTTATTCCCGATCCTCGCCACACAAATACCATAATTGCTTTTTTAGTAGTTAGATTGCACGTCACAAGATACTGATCAAAAAATCAATATGCAACGTGCAGGTACGCTGTCAAATATTTCGTAATTTGGTTCCATGCGCATTCCTACGAAAGTACTGGCCGGGTTCATTGCCGGGTTTTTTCTTCTCTCCGGCGTGCGAGGAGAAATGCCTCCACCGAATAATTATACCATTACGGTGGGGATTGCGAATATTCGCAACAAGAACGGAAACATCCAATTACAGATCTATCGGGATCAGCAAACATTTGCCAAGGAAACTCCGTGGAAAGTCTATTACATTCCCAAAAAAGACATGAAGGGCAGCACCCTGATCTATCAGCTAACGGGTTTCAGTCCGGGCACTTACGGTATTGCCGTACTTGACGACGAAAATTCCAACACGAAAATGGATTATGGAATCATGATGCCGAAAGAAGGGTTTGGTTTCGGTGACTTTTACCTTGGAGGCTGGAGCCGACCGAAATTTGATGATTTCAAGTTTCGGTTAAACGGAAACAAAACGGTAAAGGTCTTGTTGCGCTACGTATAATTTATGACACATCCAAAACGTATTCTGATCACGGGAGCCACCGGCGCCATAGGGGGAGAAATGCTTGCTCAATTGTACCCACAGTATAACGCAGAGAACATTACGGTTCTCATCCGCCCTTCCAAAAAAGCCAATAAACTGATTAAGAATTATCCCGGCATCCGTGTATTGCATGGCTCCGTGACTTCCTATGAGGATGTTGTGAAAGCCTGTGAAGGGCAGGACATGGTGGTACACCTTGCAGGAATCATTCCTCCTGCTTTTGATAAATTGGGCGAGCGTGCTTACCGAACCAATACGGAAGGCACACGCAACGTGGTGCGTGCACTCGAAGAAAAATCACCTGAAGCGTTTTTGCTTTTCAGTTCTTCCGTGGCCGTGTATGGAGACCGCCTGAAAACTCCCGTAATTCGTGTTGAGGATGAGTTGCCGCTGGATCAACCCGACCAGTACGCCATCAGCAAGATCGAAGCAGAAAGCATCGTGCAAAACAGCAAACTGAACTGGTCCGTTTTTCGTTTGACAGCTATCATGGGCGTGGGAAATCATAAGGTTTCCAAAATCATCTTTCATGTGCCCCTGGAAACGCAAATGGAAATCGCTACCGTGAAAGATACTGCCCGTGCACTGGTGCTGGCCACACAACATACAGACCAGCTGAAAGGACGCACCTTTAACCTTGCCGGAGGAGAAAGTTGCCGCATTACGTATGAAGGATTTCTGACCCGTGCCTTCGATGCGTTCGGACTGGGAAAACCGGATTTTCCGGAATACACATTTGCAAAGGCAAACTTTCATTGCGGCATTTTTGCCGATAGCGACGAACTGGAAAACATTCTTCGTTTCAGAAACGATACGCTTGATAGTTATTTCTCGGAATTTCAACAGGGAGTGCCCGGCTGGATGCGCACAGCTGCATCCGTGTTTCGCAAACCCGTGAAGTTGTTTCTGACAACACTTTCGGAACCAAGACGCGCCCACCGCAAAAAGGACCCGGAACAAATCGCTCTCTACTTCGGAGACGCTTACGATCAACCGCTCAAACGACAAGCATAAAAAAACGGGCACCTTTGGTGCCCGTTTCATATACAGCATTTTGCTATTTGTTGATTTTGGTCACTTTAAATTCAGTTCGCCGGTTTGCCTGGTGCTTGGCTTCCGAACAATGAACATCGTTGCTGCATTCATTGACAAGCATGGTTTCCCCGTATCCTCGCCAGGTAAGGCGCTTCGGATCAATGCCCCGGTAAACCAGGTATTGAACGGCTGCAAATGCTCTCCTGTTCGACAGGACCATGTTGTATGAATCACTACCGCGCGAGTCCGTATGAGATCCCATTTCAATTTCAATCGACGGGTTGTCCTTGAGTAACTGCACCAATTTGTCCAACTCTTTTGCTGCATCCGGACGAATGTTCCACTTGTCGAAATCATAGAAAATGTTCTCCAATACAATCGGCTTGTCGATCACGATCTCTTCCACCACAAAGTCGGCGTAAAAATCCTGCGAATACTTCAGCCCTTTGGTTATCAACTCGTCGCTTCTTGCAAAACAGCCTTCTTTCGTACAGTACAGATCGTATGCACTTTCCGGTTGCAGCTTGATCTGGAATTTTCCGTCTTTATCACTTACAGCGGTGAGCACTTCTTTGGTGTCCCGGTTGGTAATCTCCACCTTTACACCCTCCACGGCAATTTCCGTGTCTTTTTTGTGCGCAAAACCAAAAAGGTTGAAGGTCGGTGCATGCTTGCTGAACTGGTAGATCTTATCCTGATCCGAACGCGACGAGGAAACGAACCCTGTGCTGGTCTCTTCGTTGATCGTAAACCCAAAATCGTCCTTTTTGGAATTTATCGGGTAGTTCAGGTTCTCAGGCTGCATCCAGCGTTCCCCATTGAAATAGGTGATGAATACATCCAGCCCTCCCATCGAATTATGGGCATCGGAGGAGAAATAAAGCGCGTCATCTTCTGCCACATACGGGAACATCTCGTTGCCCGAAGTATTCACATCACTACCCAGATTTTCAGGCTTGGTCCACTTGCCATCCACCAGGTCCGAACGATAAATGTCCGTTCCTCCGTAACCTCCGGGCATGTCGGAAACGAAATACAGGGTGTTGCAGCAAGGGGTAAGTGCCGGGTGCCCTACCGAATAGTCGTCGCTGTTGTACGGAAACTCTTCCAGGTTCTTCCACTTACCGTCAACCAGTGTAGCCTTAAAGATCTTCAGGTTGTTGACCATGTCTTCATTGACCTCCAGTTTTCGCTTGTAGTAGTTGCTACGTGTAAAATACACTTCTGTTCCGTCGGCGTTGAACGTGGCGGGGCCTTCATGGAAAGGTCCGTTGACATCACCGGAGAGCAATTCCGGGTTCAACCATGAACCGTCATCAGAATGCCCCATAACATAAAGGTCGAGATAGGATTTGCCTGTCCACGGGTTTTGTTTTCTTCCCGAGAATACTTCACGGTCGCCCACAAATACAATTCCATCGCGGTACTCCGTCACACTAAAGGTGTTGGAAAACCCTTCTGTTTTCAACTCTTCCAGAGAGTACAATGTGGTGTCCCGGTAACGCTCGTTCAGAGAGTTGCAGGAACTCAGCAACATTTGCGCAACCGGATCTTCGCCGTTGATCGCGAGGTACTCTTTGAAGACCTTCTTCGCTTCATCGTACTTTCCATTCGCCATCAATACTTTACCGTAGTTGAAGTACTGAATGTCTACTTTGCTGGCTTCATCGATGACTACCTTGTATACTGCCTCGGCAGCTTCAAACTTTCCTGTTCTGTAGTAAGAGTCGGCAAGCTTGATTCCAATGGCCCTGTCCGGATGCTTGAAATACACCTTTTCGTAGTGTGGTATTGCCTTTGCGTATGCAATGCTTTCGTAATAGCGGTCGCCCTTGTAAATATGTGAGTTTTTACATGCGACCAGTACGCCGATTGCTACAATCGACAGTACTGTTCTGATGAATGTACTTTTCCTCATCTTAAAAATATCTTGGGGTCTTCACTTTAACTAAATCCTTTCCGAAATCCACACCGATCATGATCTCATGCGATCCATTCTGGTATCCACGCAATCCTGAGAAGGTGATGTCATACGAATACCCGATCCGGAAATAACTGTTGGATTGGTACTCGAGCAGAATGGCTGCAGCATCGCCGGTACGGTAAGAAGCTCCGACCCAGAACATGTCTTTGAACACAGCTGAGAAATTGATGTCTCCCTCAAGCGGCGCATTGTGTACATACTTGAGCAATACGGAAGGCTTCAGTTTGACATTCTCCGCCACATCGAATACCACACCTCCCGTCAGCAGGTAGTGCCGGGAGAGGAAGGTTGCCTTCGACAGGTCCATTGAGAAATCCCGGCCATCTTCATAGGCCAGCAAGGTAGGAACAGAAAGCCCTACGTAATGGCGCTTACCGAAGTAATAAAGTCCGAGACCCATTTTCGGAATGACCTTGCTAAGGTTGTTCGAGTAAACCTCATCCTGCTCATCCCAGATCAGCACATCCGTCAGGTTGGATGTGTACTGAGCCACACCCACATTGATACCCATTGCCAGCTTTGATTGCTGGTTCAGCTTGAGCTGGTAGGCGTAACTGGCAGAAAAGGATGTCGTACGTGTTACCCCGATCCGGTCGTGTGAAACAATGAACCCGAGGCCCATGTTTTTTCCGTGAATCGGGCCGTCTACCGCAGCAATGGCTGTTTGCGGTGCCCCTTTGAATTGTGCCCCGGCCCATTGGCTTCGATAGCTGAGGGTAGAGGTCCAGTAATCATGGCTTCCCGAGTAAGCCGGATTCAGATACAGGCCGTTGAACATGTATTGTGTTAACATCGGATCCTGCTGTCCCCGCGCAGTGAATGCGAACAAGAGGACGATTGATATTTTGAATATTGTTTTCATTTTTCGTGTCGTTTCCAATTAATACTTATTCGCGTTCTATCGTTTTCTTCGAAGGTCAACGTAACCCGTGAGCGGTTCGACCACATTGGACGATTTCACCGGCCTGAAGATGGCAAAGTAGGTTCCGTCAGGCAGCATTTCGCCTTTGTTGTTCTCACCTTGCCAATCATTCTCGTATCCACTGCGTTCGTAGACGATGTTGCCCCATCGGTTGTAGATGATCAACTCATTATCCGGGAAGGCCTCAATACCTTTGATCACGAAGTAGTCATTTTGGTTATCTCCATTCGGTGAAAGACCTTCCGGCATCGCCAATTCATACGGTTCGATCAGCCTGATTGCTCCGCTGGTAGCACAACCATTGGCATCCGTAACAATCACCGAGTATACACCGGACGGAAGTCCGTAGATATCGGCAGAAGTAGATCCGGTCGACCACAAGTACGAATATGCAGGTGTTCCGCCATAAACCGTCGTCTGAATCGATCCGTCAGAAGCTCCGTAGAAGCTGATGTTATAGCCGTCCAACGGCTCCGGACTGTACAATTCCACATACAATGAATCCGGCTCATTGATCTCAAAATTCAGGTTCATCGAACATCCAAAGGCATCCACTACGCTAAGCGAATAGCTTCCTGCGGACAATCCTGTTATTTTATCGGTAGTATCTCCTGTAGACCACTGATAACTGTAAGGAGCGTTTCCTGTTTCGATGACTGCCAGTGCCGTTCCTGAACTTCCACCATTACAGAGAACATCGGTCGTGTGCACATAACCGGTAATGTTCGACGAGGAGCCAACAGTATCCGTATACACCAGCACACATCCGTTTGCATCCGTTACCGTAAGTGTATACGGTCCACCCGGTACATTCGTGAGGTTTTGAGTCGTCTCGCCATTACTCCATGAATAATTATACGGAGAAACACCTCCTGTTACCAACGTGGTAATGGAACCGTTCGAAGCACTACAAGTAGCATCGTACACAATGGCCTGAATCGCCAGTGCATTTGGTTGATTCACCGTAATGGCATCTGAGATCTGGCAGTTGTTCGCATCTGTTATTGTTACAGTATATGTGCCTGCTGTCAGTCCGCTGATGTCTTCAGTCGTCGCGTTATTCGACCATGCAAAGGTGTATGGCTGCACTCCACCTGAAACAAAGAGGTCAATACTACCATCGTTCCCACCGTTACAGTCGACATGATTAACCTCGTAACTCATGATCAGGGCATCTGGTTCTGTGATCGTATTCAGCATGGATGCGGAACAGTTGTTTGCATCCGTCACCGTAACACCGTAGGTTCCCGGTTGAAGGTTGCTAAGGTCTTCCGTCGTTGCACTGTTGCTCCATGCAAAAGTGTATGGCATCGTACCATTGGTTACTGTAAGATCGATCATCCCATCATTGTTCCCGTTACAGGTAACGTCCGTAGTAACCGCCGAAAGGATCGGTGTCGGATAAACTACCACGTTGAACGAGCAGGAATTGACATTTCCATTGACATCCAGCGCCTGGTAAGTCACAACGGTTGTTCCTACCGGGAATATTGATCCGCTCGGCAACCCTGCGGTTTGCGTCACCGAAACAACACCACAGTTATCCGTTGCAGACGGCGCCATGAAAGTTACAAGTGAATCACATCCTGAAATGTTGGCAGGACAGGTCAGTTGTGGTAATTCATTGTCAGTAACAACCACATCAAACACACAGGTTGACACGTTTCCACTACCATCGGTAACTGTGTAGGTAACCGTCGTCGTTCCTACCGGGAAGTAATCACCGGAGTTGTACGTAGAGGTCATTGAAGCACCGCAGTTGTCGGTGTAAGATGGTGGTGTCCATGTTACAATTGCACCACAAGAACCGGCATCGTTGTTCACCGTTACGGTGGTCGGACAGTTCGAAACTACTGGCAATTCGTTGTCCGTAACGATCACGTTAAACGAACAACTCGCCGTATTGCCGGAACCATCCGTCACTGTCCAGGTCACCGTGGTCAACCCTTGCGCGAAAGAGACGCCATCCAGTGTCGATCCGCTTCCGGTCGTTGCTCCGGTCAACACATACTGAAGACTGGCTACCGTGCAGTTGTCGGTTGCCGTGGCGTCCCAGCCGGTTCCAGATTGTGTATAGGTACATACGCCTGCATCTGTTGATACGTTCTGTGTACCACTGGCGCCACAAGAAGTGATCACCGGATTCTGATCGTCCAGAACTGTGACCGTGAACGAACAGGTTGAGGTATTTCCTGAACCGTCCGTAACCGTCCAGGTCACAAGTGTTGTTCCAAGGTTAAATGTTACACCATTCAGAGATGTACCAGTACCTGTTGTCGCCCCTGATAAGCTATAGACTACAGAACTTACTGTACAGTTATCGGTTGCAATTGCATTCCAACCGGTTCCTGAATACGTGTAAGTACAAGTTCCCAGTTGTGCATTCACTGTTTGGTTACCCGAAGGTCCGCAAGTCGTGAAAGAAGGCAACTCGCCATCGGTGACGATCACATCAAACGTACAAGTGGAGACATTTCCGGTGTTATCCGTTACTGTCCACGTTACGGTGGTAGTTCCAAGGTTGAAAACCACTCCGTTCAGGGATGTTCCCGTCCCGATCGTTGCTCCCGTCAATGCATACGTAATAGTACTTACGGTACAGTTATCGGTAGCAGTTGCATTCCAACCGGTTCCTGAATGTGTATAGGTACACACTCCTCCATCCGTGAACACGTTCTGCGTACCCGATGCACCACATGAGGTGATCGCCGGTAATTCAGTATCGGTTACAACCACATCGAATGTACAGGTGGACACATTACCGGAACCATCCGTAACCGTCCAGGTCACCGTTGTTGTCCCCGGGTTGAAGACGACCCCATTCAGGGAAGTCCCCGTGCCAGTCGTTACTCCTGTCAGTGCATAAGTAATCGTGCTCACCGTACAGTTGTCCGTTGCAGTTGCATCCCAACCGGTTCCCGTTTGAGTATAGGTACATACTCCGGCATCCGTTGATACGTTTTGCGTGCCGGACGCACCACAAGAAGTGATCGCTGGTAGCTCATCGTCCGTAACGATCACATCAAATGTGCACGTGGAGACATTTCCGGTGTTATCCGTCACGGTCCATGTTACGGTGGTAGTTCCAAGGTTGAAAACCACTCCGTTCAGGGATGTTCCCGTACCAGTTGTAACGCCCGAAAGCGTATAGATAATCGTACTTACCGTACAGTTATCTGTAGCAGTTGCATCCCAACCGGTTCCCGTTTGTGTATAGGTACACACTCCGGCATCGGCAGACACATTCTGCGTACCTGAGGCACCACATGAAGTGATCGCCGGCAATTCATTGTCGGTTACAACCACATCGAACGTACAGGTAGATACGTTACCAGAACCATCCGTAACCGTCCAGGTCACTGTTGTTGTCCCTGGGTTGAAGACGACCCCGTTCAAGGAAGTTCCTGTGCCAATTGTGGCTCCTGTCAGTGCATAAGTAATCGTACTCACCGTACAGTTATCCGTTGCGGTCGCATCCCAACCGGTTCCCGTTTGAGTGTAGGTACATACTCCGGCATCCGTTGATACGTTTTGCGTGCCGGATGCTCCGCAAGAGGAGATCGCCGGCAGCTCGGTATCCGTAACGACCACGTCAAATGTACAGGTGGAGACATTTCCGGTGTTATCCGTTACCGTCCAGGTTACGGTTGTGGTTCCGATGTTGAAGGCCACACCATCAAGTGTTGTTCCTGTGCCGGTTGTAGCGCCCGAAAGCGTATAGATGATCGTGCTCACCGTACAGTTATCCGTGGCGGTCGCATCCCAACCGGTTCCGGAATTTGTATAAGTACAGGAAGCAGGATCCGTAACTACACTTTGTGTGCCGGATGCTCCACAAGAGGAGATCACTGGCAACTCCGTATCAGTAACGATTACGTCAAATGTACAGGTCGAAATGTTGCCTGAACCATCTGTAACCGTCCAGGTCACTGTTGTTGTCCCCGGGTTGAAGACCACGCCGTCCAATGTCGTACCGGTACCTGTTGTTGCTCCCGTCAGTGCATATGTTACAGTGCTTACCGTACAGTTGTCCGTGGCGGTCGCATCCCAACCGGTTCCGCTTTGTGTATAAGTACACACGCCGGCATCAGTCGATACACTCTGTGTTCCTGACGCTCCGCAAGAAGAGAACGCGGGAAGCTCATTGTCGGTTACAATTACATCAAACGTACAGGTGGAGACATTTCCGGTGTTATCTGTTACTGTCCACGTGACGGTAGTCGTTCCAAGGTTGAAAACTACACCGTTTAAAGATGTTCCCGTACCGGTCGTCGCTCCGGTCAATGCATAAGTAATGGTGCTTACCGTACAGTTATCAGTAGCTGTTGCGTCCCAACCGGTTCCGCTTTGTGTATAGGTACACACTCCCGCGTCGGTTGACACATTCTGTGTTCCGGATGCTCCACAAGAAGTGATCGCTGGCAATTCATTGTCGGTTACAACCACATCGAATGTACAGGTTGATACGTTACCGGAACCATCTGTAACCGTCCAGGTTACTGTTGTTGTCCCTGGGTTGAAGACTACTCCATCCAGAGACGTTCCACTACCTGTCGTTACCCCTGTCAGTGCGTACGCTATCGTACTAACTGTACAGTTGTCCGTTGCAGTCGCATCCCAACCGGTTCCACTTTGCGTATAAGTACATACTCCGGCATCCGTGGATACGTTCTGTGTACCAGACGCTCCACAAGAGGAAATCGCTGGCAGCTCAGTATCGGTAACAATCACATCAAACGTACAGGTTGACATGTTGCCTGAATTATCCGTTGCTGTCCAGGTCACCGTGGTTGTTCCAAGGTTGAAAATCACTCCGTCCAGCGATGTTCCGGTGCCTGTTGTTGCACCGGTCAGTGCATAGGTCACAGTGCTTACCGTACAGTTATCGGTAGCTGTGGCATCCCATCCGGTGCCTGAGTTTGTATAAGTACAGGATGCCGGATCGGTAACAACATTTTGCGTGCCCGAAGCACCACAAGATGTGATGGCAGGCAATTCTGTGTCAGTTACGACAACGTCAAACGTACATGTCGACATGTTCCCCGAACCATCTGTAACCGTCCAGGTCACCGTCGTGGTGCCAGGATTGAAAACAACGCCATCCAATGACGTTCCGCTACCTGTCGTTGCACCTGTGAGTGCATAAGTCACAGTGCTGACTGTACAGTTATCCGTAGCGGTCGCATCCCAACCGGTTCCGGAATGCGTGTATGTACACACTCCCGCATCAGTCGATACGTTCTGCGTACCACTGGCTCCGCAAGAAGAAATCGCCGGCAATTCGTTGTCTGCTACAATTACATCGAACGTGCATGTTGCTGTATTTCCGGAACCATCCGTCGCAGTCCAGGTTACAGTTGTCGTTCCCAGGTTGAAAACAACGCCATCCAGCGATGTTCCACCACCGGTTGTCGCTCCCGTCAACGCATAACTTACCGAGCCAACAAGGCAGTTGTCCGAAGCCGTGGCATCCCAGGCCGTACCCGCATGGGTATAGGTACAGGAAGCGGCATCGGTAACAACATTTTGTGTACCTGATCCACAAGTAAGAATGGTCGGTGGAGTTACATCCGGTGTAGTAGTAACTACTACGGAAGTATTCACCACACAGCTGCTATCATCGGTAACGGTTACATCATAAGTACCCGCCACCAGGCCGGATATGTCTTCCAAAGAACTGGTAAATCCGGATGGACCTGTCCAGGAAATCGTATAAGGCAATGTTCCACCTGTAATTGTCAGATTAATGGCACCATCCGAAGCTCCCGGACAACTTGCTTCAGCCGTCAGAATACCATTGGCATCAAACGGTGCAGGAATCACAACCGGAGTTGGTAAAGAAACACAACCTTTGGTATCTCTTACGACCACCTGATAAGTCGCCCCAACAGGCACTAACACTGTGTAAACACCCGGAGCGCTGAATGTAGATCCGCCGTCTGTTGATACCTCGTAAGGTCCGCCGTCTCCTCCGGTAGCTGCAACCGTAATATTGATGTCTGTCGTACCAACGGTCACACAAGGGTTAAATGTAACGGACGTAATCGTTACTTCATCATCTACGACGATTGCCGTTACTGCCGGAGACACACATCCACTGGCGTCCATTGCATAAGTATTGTATGTTGCTCCGACGGCCAGATCAGCTGTGTAGTCACCCACCGGTTGATAGGTGCTTCCTCCGTCAAAGGAAACCGAATAATCGGTACTGTTTCCTCCTGAAATAGAGTCGATGCTGACCTGAGAAATTCCTGATCCCGGAACCGGACAGTTCACCGTATACAACTCAATTGTAACAGGATCCGGTTCGTTGATGTAACTCTGTAAAACGTTGTTCAGGGTACATCCGTTTCCGTCTGTTACCTGCAGCTCATACAATCCTTCATTCAATCCGGAGATGTCCTGCGTAGTGTTTGTATAACCTCCAGGGCCCGTCCAACTATAGGAGTATGGCATCGTTCCGCCGGTAATCGTTGCATCCACAGATCCGTTGGCGTCTCCGTTACAAACAATATCCGAATACGTGTACGTCGCCCCCAGCGCTGTAGGCTGTGTAATCCCTACACTTCCGGAAACTGTACACCCGTTGGCATCTACTACTGTTACCGAATAGGTTCCCGGTAAAAGATTCACAAGATCTTCCTGAGATCCGTATGGTTTCGTATTAAAGATCCAGGAATACGTGTATGGGAAAGTTCCGCCGGAAACCGTGAGATCAATGGTCCCGTCTCCTTCGCCGTAACAAGAAATATTTGTAGGCACCAACCCGATGGTCAACGCATCTGGTTCGGTAATATCAAAGGTCTCAAATGTGGTACAATTTGATGCATCTGTTACCGTTACCGTGTATGACCCTGCAGCGAGACCGGTTACGCTGGTAACATCGGTTTCTCCACTCGACCAACTGATCGAATACGGAGGTGTTCCCTGAGCAATAACAATGTACGCCGAACCGTCAGTCAATCCATTACATGAAATGTTTGTCGGATTTACCGCGATAATAAAATCATTGCATGGAGGCTCGTTCACCTGCACACTATCCAGCTTCAAACAGGAATTACCATCCTGAATATTTACATAATACACTCCGGCACTCAGGTTGACTGCTGTTTGTGTTGTCTGTGCAGTTGGGTTCCAGTTATAGGTATATCCACCCGTGCCTCCCGCAGGATTTGCAGTAGCCGTACCATTATTTCCACCGATACTTGTTACATCGGTATGGATCATGGTGTTTGTCATTACCGTAGGCTGAAGCACCGTTACAGATGCCACATCAATACATCCGAAGCCATCAGTTACCGTAACGGTGTACGTTCCGGCACTCAATCCGGTAGCATTTTGCGCAGTTTGAACAGGAGTCGTATTCCAGCTGTAGGAGTAAGGTAAGGTTCCTCCCGAAGGGAATGAAAACGCCTGAGCGTTTGCGTCGCCGTAGCAATCTACATCTGTATTCGAGGCACTTACACTGAATGCCGAACAAGTCGGGTTGTTGACGACCACACTTCCTACGGACTGACATCCATTTGCATCAGTCACTGTGACTGTGGCAACACCGTAGCACAAGCCTGTTGCCGTTAGCGTGGTCTGCAAGTCCATCCACTGAACTGTATATGGAGGAACTCCTCCGGAAATAGAAACGGAGGCTGTTCCGTCACAGGCAATGTCGGTCGAAGTATTTGTGCTGGACATTGTAAGTATGATCGGAGAAGGCTGACTCACTGTCACCGGTGCCGTGGCATCACATCCGTATATATCGGTTACCGTAACACTATACGTTCCCGCAGAAACATTGACGGAAGAAGCACTGGAACCTGTACTCCAAAAATAGCTGTACGGCCCGGTTCCACCAGTAGCATTCGCATTCACCGTCGTTATGTCTCCATTACATACCAGGGCAGCATAAGATGGGTTGGTAAATACGGTATCCGAAAAGAATATGGTAATGTCATCACTTGAATTGGCACAGCCTCCTCCTGCTCCGGTAGAGGTCAGTGTAAGCGTCACGGAACCTGCAGAAATTTCTCCGGCAGTCGGAGTATAAACGGTCAGCAGGCTATTGGCCCCAGGATTATAGCTTCCGGCTCCTCCGGACCATATTCCTCCGGTAGCGTTGGTGACAGATCCCGCCAGAAATACCGCTGGATTATCCGCACAAACGGTAACGTCCATTCCGGCATTTACCGTTGGAGGCAAACCAACAGTCACAGGAACCGAAATATATTCAGCAGGACAGGTTGGGGAAACCAGACCATCCAGTACTTCCACCGTGTAGGCTCCGGCAGCAGAGGCATTGTAGGTATTGGTTGTTGAAAGGGTGTTCCCTCCACTATCGTACCAATTGAATGTATAGTTACCGTCACCGCCCGTTGCCGAGGCCGTCAGTAAAACACTTCCGCCGGAACAGAACTCCGCCGGATTCGGTGTTGCATTCAGATCAAGAAGGTCAGCCGTGTAAAGGCGAACAGTATCACAAGCCTGATAAACGCCACATGCAGAAGCCTGAGGCGTACCACAAATCTGATAGTCAATCCAGAGCGGTGTAGATAATCCCGGGCTGAAAGACGGAGTACTACAACCAGTACAACTCAGCAAAGAATTGAATGCTCCCGGAGTAGTAACTCCGGTTGATGAATTGATGGATGTGATTGATATATTGTCAAGTCCGTAAATATTCAATGGAAGTGAACATCCCACACGCGTGGTGTCATCCTGCGGATAAATCGGTTTCGGGATTTGTCGCAGATAGTACTTTACCTTGTTCTTACCAGGCTTATGGTACGTAACCTTATGCGGACCCGACCCGGTAATACAGGCCGTTTGTCCACCCGGAATATCCGGGCCACATGCGCCGGGAGTTAAAAGGTCTCCTCCGGACACAATATTATAGTTGCCGGATCCTCCAGGATCCGCATAACCGGGAACGATTCCAATCTCGATCATCGCCACATCGGGATGAAGTGTCACGTAAAACGACACATAATTTTGATTGGAAGCGCCACCACAGCACTGGCCTTGTCTCACG
The DNA here is from genome assembly GCA_050300995.1 of Crocinitomicaceae bacterium. GTDB lineage: Bacteria > Bacteroidota > Bacteroidia > Flavobacteriales_D > Crocinitomicaceae > UBA4466. The sequence continues at coordinate 15,334 of JBNKYR010000008.1, forward strand.
ATTTCCGGGGTAGTATAAGTACTATCCGGATCGGAAGAAAGGTCAATCACAAAAAATGGAACTGTTGCATCGCACTCCGGCAATTGCTGGGCAAAAGTAGTAGAGGTGAATCCAAGCAGTAGGCAGCAGAAACTTAGAAAGTACGCCTTCCTAAGCGTTCCTTGCAGGGATAGGTTCTTTTTCATTTCAAAGAGTTATTCTTGTCAAAGTTACGTAGATGCCTCCTTAATAGTTTCATAACTTAATCAGTTAAATAGCTGATTTATATCATAAAAGCAGTGTCATCGAAAATTACGTACAAGTGAGTGAATATTTCTTTAAAAAACCTCCGACCCGGAATTAGCAGGGGCTCCGGTGTTTTGGCACGACAGTTGCAAACCCCATAACACACCGAAACTACAAAGTAGCTACTATTGAAAGTGCGGTGGATTCATTAGCTTTAAAAAAACTACACATGAAGAAACCACTACTCCTGATCGGTCTCTTGCTTGGAACAGGGTTGGCAGTGGGACAAAACATCAACGACAACAAAGTTTCGTTCGACTACATTCAGCTGCCCCTTATCAAGATTGACGATGCGTTCAAGAAATACGAATTGCGTATTGAGCATTCGTACAAGGCAGCCAACGAAGATAGTCTGCAACGCTTTGAACTGCAGAGAACAGTGGCCATGCAACAATTTGAGATCGCCAATGCAAGGTACCACCGACAACGCGATTCATTGCAGTACCTCTATCTCTTACAATTGGCCAACTGGGAAAAGCAAGTCAATGCCGGAACAACCACTGCAGATGGCAAGCCGCTTCCCAAGCCAAACCCACCTTTTTTACCTGATCCTCCGGTATATCCCAACCTGAAGGCACCTTATTTTCATAGTGATTACAGTGACAACGCGATTAAAAATGAGGTGAAAATTGAGGGATTTGAAGAAGGCCTGGGGGGTTCGATCCTTACTGTTGACCTTCTGCCGATCCGCGATATTCGCATCGTGGAAAAGAAAACCGGGTCAGGTACATCCACCAAATACCAATATAGTTGTCGATACGTATTGCCTGTGCATGTTAAATTGGCAACCCCTACTGACGGAGTGTTGATGGACATTGTGCTTTTCGAGCAAACGCGCACCTACGACATGAAAGATTACAAAAGCCAGTACGAGCATCAACTATACATGCTCCAGTACAGGGATCAGTTTTATGCGGAACTCGAACGTCATGCCCGTCAAAAGTCCATTCGGGAAGCAAATGACTACATCAACGATCAGGTGGGATATGTTCGTCGCACTCGCCACACAGAGATCTATTCGGTGAAAAAGTTCAAACATTACGAATACTCCGATGTGACAAATGCGTATTCGGCTACGGTGCAGGCGTTGAGCCTTGTAGGAAAAGACCGCAATTGCTCAGGGGCACAGGCCAGCCTGGAAAAAGCGCTGAAACAGTGGAATGAGATCATGATGGAAAGCAATACATATGACAACAATGCGCGGATCAACGACAAGATTTCCGCCATGATTCAATGCAATATTGCGGAAATTCAATTGTGGATGGCCAAATTCAACGAAGCCGATGCTACCCTGAACCTGGTGCTTAACTCCGGCGTTTTTAAAGGGAAATCGCATGCTAAAGACATGCAACACTTTTACGAAGATCGCGCCAAACGCTGGGCGGTTCATTATTAGCGTAAGACATCATAAAAAGAATAAAGGGGCCGACTGCTGCCCCTTTACTACTTTCTAAAACTAAAACTTATGTTGCACCAATGTTGCCTATGGTGTTTCCGGTGCTCTTTCACAAGGAAATAGAACCACCTGACACGATAAATAAACCCGTTCGCACAATGTTACCTAAATGCCCTAAGGGTTTCTTTATCTTCACCAAAGATACAGGGGGACATTCTATGGAAATTGTAAAAATGTCAACCTCAAGAAAAAACCATGACTTTATCCGAGGAAAAATCAAAGGCCGAACTTTCCACTTTTATTGAGAGTTACTGGTGTTTTGATGGTGAAGGTCGCGAAGAGCACGTGCTTTTTCCGGATGGCACTTTTAACATTTTCTTTGCCTCGGATTCATTTATCGTAGGAAACAACCAGGCCGTGTACCGAAGTGGTATGTACCTGGTCCCGATCTCGTCCATTCCTGTTCGGCTCTTTTCCAGAAAGCCGATTTACGGCATTCGCTTCAAAGCATTCAGTCTTCATAACCTCTTCAAATCCAATCTGAGACAGCTTGATCTCGTAAACAACATGGAAGCACTGTGTGCGGGAGAAAAGAACCTGCGCCGTTTCCGGTCGTTATTTGAGGGAAAGAATGAGGTCCCGGAGATCATCGCCGCGCTTGAACTGGTCGCCTTCGAGTTACTTTGCAAAAATCTGGAGGTTGATCGGCACCTTCGTGAAAAAGTGAATTACATCCTCGATCAAAAAGGCCAGGTTCGGGTCAATGATATGGCCAAAATTTTTGGTCTTTCCCGGCAAGGACTACACAAGCATTTTACCTGCAACCTTCTGGTTTCACCGAAAGAGCTCAGCGCTATCTGGCAACTCAATCACTTTTTTACCATTTCAAACGAAGGGGAAGATTCCCTCACAGGCTACGCGCTGGACGCCGGGTTTTACGACCAATCGCATTTCAACCGTTCTTTCCGCGAACGATTCGGAACAACCCCCTCGCAATTCATCCGCAACAACCACAAGGCTTTTGTTTATGCAAGGGAAAGCATGGTCCGGCGTTTTTCCAATTATTACGACCCTGAAGTATGACCTTTACAAAACCTGAAGACAATTATTACCTGCAGCAAAGTTCCCGCCTGAGTTATCGCCCCCTGGAACAGGAAGATATTCCTTTGTGGCATCCCTTCTTTATTGACAACCCGGGACTTCGTTTTGTAGGTGCCAATGCCGACGATTTGTCTCCTGTTGAAAAATCGGCTAAATGGATCAACCGTCAACTGGAACGTGCCGAAAATGGTGAGTTCGGGCAACTGGCCGTGTGCCTGAAAGACACCGGAACATTCATCGGCGTTGGAGGAATTATTTCCCGGGAGATGCATGGCAACGAAGATTTCGAAATCACCTATTCATTGCTTCAGGAACATCATGGAAAGGGATATGCCACGGAACTGGCCCGGCATTTTAAATCCTATGCGTTCAATCACCTTTCGACGCCCTCGGTCATTTCAATTATACACACGGAAAACGAAGCGTCGATGAATGTGGCGCGAAAGAATGGAATGCTTCCAGTAGAAGAAACAACGTTTATGGATTTTCCGGTGTATATCTTCCGGGCGAACAGACCTATTTAATACGGAATACGTAATCTGTGTCGTAGGCCCTTACATACAATTGATCGCCTTTCCTGAGAATCGCATCAGGCCCCGTCTTCAAAAGCACTTTTTGCACCACATTCCCTGAAGATCGACTAACCGTATAGAGATAGTCTTTCTCCTTTGTGAAACCGTAACCGGTCACGATAATGTCATCAACGATTACAAAATTCGAGGTGTTGCTCACCAATGGAGCTGTTCTCCAGATCACCTCATTCGTTGCAAGATCAATTGCCGTGATATAAGCATTCATTCCCTTCGAGCTTTCCGCATAGGTGTTGTGCGAGTGGGAAACATACAGAATGCCATCACGAATATCCGCCCAGTTGATCCTCTGCTGAATGAACATACGGTCCTCCTCAACAAAATCAGGACTGTACTCGTACGCCTCAAAATCGAATGCGTAAAGCACTTTCCGCACATCCCGGTCCGTAATCAGCAGGTAGCGCCCTTCCGAGAAATTGCCCCCATAGATCAGAAAAAGGTATTCATCCGAATAAATCGCTTTCACAATCATCTTTCCCCGATAGTGCGCTGGCACTCCTTCGGGAAGGGCCCCTTTGATTCCCCGGAAGGAGTTCGGAACCTCGTATTGTGAAAAGGACAGATCATTCATCTCTAACCATCTTTCTGTGTCTGTGATCGCGTTCGGTGAAGAACCCACGAGCTCCACCTTCCGCACCGGAGTTCCGGCTCCTTCTACAAACTTGCCGTTCACCGGAGGTGCGGGCATCACGTAGGGCTCCTTGTCTACTTCCAGATATTCGGCAGAACGCCAGGTGCCATCATCATACAAAAGAACATTTTGGCCGTTTTCTGTAACTGCTTTGACCTGCGCCAAAAGGACATGCGAAAAAAGCGTTGCCATCACAACCACCGCAAGTCGTAAACTATCGTTTTTCATGAATCGTAAGAGTAGGTTAAAAAGAAAAACCGCCCCGTTAAGAGCGGCTTTCCAACTATAAGTTCTTAGGAGAGCGGAATCTTCACAAGCACGTATACCTTGCTGTCATCACGCGCTTTTTCCGAAGACACACCGAAATCAAGGGAATAAATGGTTGCCTTGAATTGCAATGTCCCTTCCGCCTCTTTCACTGTGAATGTGACATCCTTTGTGGTTCCCTTGATCGTCAGCTTTCCTTTTGCCTTGTACACGTCTCCGTCTTTCTCAATGGTTCCGGTCTCGAAACTCATGTTCGGAAATTTCGCCACATCAAAAAACTCATCGGACATCAGGTGTTTATCGCGTGTTTTATTCCCTGTGGTGAGTGTTGACACGGGAACAGAGCCCGACACTGTGGAAGACCCCAGGTTTGACGGGTCAATATTGATCTTCGCTTCAACTCCCGTTAAGGAGCCACGCGCATCTTCCTTCACAAATTTGAAGTTTACGGTTCCACTTGTGGTGTTGAGTGAATAGCTCTGTCCGAATGCCGAAATCGACACGGCCAGACATACAATTGAAAGAATTTTTTTCATCATACTGGTATTTTCGGTTCTTTACTTTTTTTCAGGAGTTGCAAGAAATGGAATTTTCGATAAAAATCCGCGTATCCGCAGTTTATTTTTCTCTAAAACACAATAATCCTTTAGTTTTGTGGTTTTTAAGTTAAAAATCAATTGAAATGAAACTTATCCTCTCCCTATTTCTTATCTCCATGACTTTTGGCGTTTCTGCCTCCACAGAGACAACTACCGGCATCGAAAACAAAAAAGATGCCAGTGTGATTACCGTAATCGATTACGATCGCGGCAAGAAGAAAAACCGCCACAACAAGCGCATCAATAAAAAGCGTAAACGCAAATGTTCGCAATGGGCGCGGAAAAGCTACGCCGGATAACAGATTCCTTTTCAAATTCAGATATCATACGCCCTGCTCTTCAGATCGGGGCGTTTTTTATGGCTGCATTTTCGCTACCTTTATTCCCCTCATCATTGTTGAATGGCAAAGGTACGATCGGCTTTTTTCTGTCAGAATTGTGGATATGAAACTCCGAAATGGCTGGGCAAATGTCCGTCCTGCGGGGAGTGGAATACCTTTGTAGAAGAACTGATCGAAAAACAAGTGCCACAGGTGGTCGCCTTTTCCCGGTCGGGAAAGTCGGCACGACCACAGGCACTGAATGAGATCGCACCACAGGAACATCAGCGCATTCAACTGCCGGATCCTGAATTGAACCGGGTTCTGGGCGGCGGACTTGTTCCGGGATCCCTGATCCTTTTTGGCGGAGAACCAGGCATCGGAAAATCAACCCTATTGTTGCAACTGGCTGTCACCAGTAGGGGCTTAAAGGTGCTTTATGTTTCCGGGGAGGAAAGCGATCAGCAGATAAAAATGCGGGCAGAACGCATTGGAATGAGCAACACAGATTGTTACATCCTAACGGAAACCAATGTCCAGAACATCTTTAAACAAGCAGAAGAGATTTCTCCCGGCCTGTTGATCATTGATTCGATCCAGACACTTTATTCCAGCCAGATCGAGAGTTCTCCGGGAAGTATTTCTCAGGTACGCGAATGTACAGCGCAACTTTTGCGATACGCTAAACAAACAAATGTTCCGGTATTCCTGATCGGACACATCACCAAAGAAGGATCGCTAGCAGGACCAAAAGTGCTGGAGCACATGGTCGATACAGTTCTGCAATTTGAAGGCGACCGCAACCATGTATACCGATTGCTCCGGTCCATGAAAAACCGTTTCGGAAGCACGAACGAGTTAGGCATTTACGAAATGTTGGGATCCGGCCTCCGGCAGGTGGAAAACCCTTCTGAGATCCTGATCACCAATACGGATGGATCATTGAGCGGTATCTCCATTGCTGCCACCCTGGAAGGAATGCGTCCGATGTTGATCGAAGTTCAGGCACTCGTGAGTACCGCGGCCTATGGAACTCCACAACGCTCTTCCACCGGTTTTGATGGAAAACGCCTGAACATGTTGCTGGCTGTGATGGAGAAACGGTGCGGATTCAAGCTTGGTGCAAAGGACGTCTTCCTGAACATTGCCGGAGGAATCAAAGTAGACGACCCGGCCATTGATCTTGCAGTGGTTGCGGCGGTATTGTCCTCCAACGCAGATATTCCGATTGAAAAAACGATTGCTCTTTCTGCTGAAGTTGGCCTTTCAGGCGAGGTCCGGCCTGTAAACCGAATCGATCAGCGGGTACAGGAAGCTCAAAAACTCGGGTTTGAGAAGATCATTGTCTCCAAGTACAACAAGGGTCTGGATCAAAAGGACTACTCCATTGAATTGGTGAAATGCGGAAAGATTACTGAAGTGGTCAAAGCGCTCTTTGCCTGATTCAAGCTAACAGATACGCCAATCCCAACAAAAAGATCGCTCCGTCTATTCCCCCGGCGTAATACACATCCGAACGACGCTCGTTGGAACCAATGATCAAAGGGAGCTGAACAGCCACCGCAGCATAAAACATCGGACTTGTCCTCATTTCCGGTATCAGCACTAACATCATTCCTGCAAAAACACCCATCAGCGCTGACGCCAGTACGACAGAAGGTACCACGCCGATGATCTGAGGAATGGTTTTCTGGCTTGGGGTATCGTATTTCAGATCCCGGATATCAAAAGGAATCGTAACTGCCAGTACATAAATGTAATGCGCAATTCCAGGTAACCAGATTTGGTGACCTAACTGCTCATTGAGTGCCGGAAAAAGGATAAGGATGCTGGTCCATGAAAAAGCGATCAAATGGATCTTAATGTGCGGAATCTCACGCATATTCCGCCCGTGAATCCGAATCACATAGAAGAGCGAGATAAGTCCGGAGATGCCAAGTAAGACATAGGCGAATATGCCGAAGCGCTGAAGGATCAACACACAAATGGAGGCTGCCATCAGCGAAAAGGCAACCAGTATGTAGAGTCCTTTTTTATGTCGTTTAACCCAACTCAACCAGGGAGTTTGCTGCTTCCCCATTTTAAAAAGCCGCTGACCATTGTACACTCCAAGCGTCGCAAAAAAGGCAAAGGCGCCGTACCAGTACCATTTTTCAACGCCAATCATACGCGAAAACCCGGCACTTAACATACCGGACGAAAATGAGACGATCAGATTTGAATAAACAATATGTCTGAGCAGCCGTTCGATAGAGAAAAATTAAACAATTTTCTCCAGCACCCGATCTACTGAAATGTGGGTGATGCAATCGCAAGGCTTCTTTTCTGCACATTTCGGACATTGTTCGTCGTTCACCAGAATGGAAACTTTCGGGCCAAGTGCTTTCCATCTTCCGGGATGGATCGGGCGCCGGGGAGAAAACAAGCCGATGGTGGTGACCCCCAGGAAACCGGCAATATGCAAAGGCCCTGTTGAACAGGCCACCAAAGCTTTTGATCCTGCAATCAGCACAATGAGCTGCTCAAGTGACAACCGTCCGGTAGTATCCGTTATCAGCGGATGCTCAGGCAATTTCTCCCGAAAGGATTTTCCCTCCTCTTCCGTACCGGTAAAAGTTACCGGAATTTTCAATTTCACCAGGCGTTCTGCAAGTTCCAGGTAATTCTCAAGCGGCCACTCCACTGCACTTCCCTGCGATTTCGGGTGCAGGATCACCGCGTCTTTTAGCTGCTTGAATTCTTCCGGTAATGCTACTTTCGGAGCCTGGAAAAAGATCGTTGTTTTCAGCAGGTCGTCCATTGTTGGAAGTTCTGTCAATCCGAAAGGACGCAGCAATTCGTGGTTCAACTGCGCTTCATGCAAGTTCGAATTCTTGCGGGTAAAATTGATCCAATGGGTACAGGTCACCAGGTGATACGCCCGATGTGAGGTCCCGACACGTATCGGAATCCTTGCTTTTTTGGCAAGTGCAGCAATTTCCTTGTCCGGAAAAACATGAATGATGACGTCTGCTTCAAGGGATCTGAACGACTGAATCTTCTCCGTTTTCGGAACATTCAGGTAATCATTCCAATCGATGAAACGATCCACTTTGTCATAGGCTTCTACCACCGACCGCGTATATCCTTTTCCAAGGAACAGGATTTCCGCCGTTGGAAAATGCTCTCGAATCCATGCGCACACGGGCAAGGTCAACATTACATCACCAATACTGTCCGTACGGCTAACGATTATTCGTTTGTCATGAAGTTCTATCGGCTTTGCCATGATTCAGTCTTCTCAATTCCTTGTACTTGAACACATTCGATGCAGCACTGATCCAGGCAATTCTGAATCCCATTCCTCCGTCGAGGAAGCCGGCCTTGATCACGTACATGGAAATAAATCTTCCCAGTGCACTAAGGTACGGTTTCAGAGCGGAAGCCCGCTTGCCCTGCTGGTGTAATTTCTGCGCCGTTAATGCCGAATACTTGTCGGCACGGGCACGATGATCTGCAAATGAATAGTAGGAATAGTGATGAAGATGACCAGGTAACCGGATGATGCTCATGCCTTCAGGAAGCTTCAGTTCCTCGTGCACATAAGCACCCTCCCAATAACTTCCCTCCTTCGGGAAAAGGCGTGTTTTAATGTCCGGATACCACCCTGAATGGCGGATCCACTTACCGCAATAGTTTGTCAGACGATTTACACTGTAGGCCTGAGGACCTTCAGCACCTTTTAGTTCGAGAATGGCCTTTTGTAATGTTTCATCCAGTGCTTCATCTGCATCAATTGACAGGATATAATCATGCTGCGCCAGCGAATTCAGATAGTTTTTACTTGCCGAATAACCTTCCCAGGTCCGCTGCTCAAAACGTACTCCAAGTTCACGACAAATGTCCGCTGTACGGTCTTCGGAAAAAGCGTCCAAAACAACGATCTCGTCAGCTACGGGCTGCAGTGAACGAATACATCGCCCGATGTTCCGTTCTTCATTAAGCGTTATGATCGTTGCTGAAATCTTCATTCTACAATACGCACGCTCCTCAGTACGGCTTCCACTTCCCGTAACGGGTGCGTCCAACTCGTCGTCGGAGGAGCATCTACATAGCCGCTGATGCAGATCAGCTTATGGGTATTCGGATGTACGAAATGGAAAGCCCAAAACGCACCGCCCGTACTGTGTTTCGGAAGACCGGTGAACATAAACATTCCCCGCATGTCAAAGCCTTTGACCTTTCCATCGGCAGATGTAGCCACGTTTCCTTCCGGATAGACGAATTCGTTGTACTGTGTGCCCATATACATCCCTTCGATCTCGTGCGGTACGTTGTACTTTAACATCGTGTCACGGGCCTGTAACAATCGATCAAAATCGAACTGGGCGGAATCAATATAATCGTACTGATAGATCATCACCCCGTACAAGATAGATCCCACATCCTGGGTGCCAGTACCGACAAATTCAATTGGCCGGGATGCCGGAGGAAACTCAACGCGGTAAAAATTCTTTCTCCGGGTCACTGCTGCCGCACCCTCCGGCAATGCAACATCAATCTTAAAATTCTCCCTGATCTGCTCTCTGGCGCGTACTTTGACGTTCTTCTCGTAGTTATTCATGATCCGCGACCAGGACATGTGATCAAATTCCTTGTGCACCTCATCGAGACCCTGACGGCACGTCTCGAGCAATTGATCAAAATCGCGGGCCGTAATTTCTACCACCAATTGACCCTTCGCCCAAACATCTTCCTTGCGAACAATGCTTCCGTGCTCCTCCTTGAAATTCGGATCAATATTCAAGAATAATGTATTCCTGTATCGTCTGATTCCCTCCGTAAAATGAGCGGGTGTTTTATGCATTAACGTGAACGTTGCCACGTCAGGCAGGTAAGGTAAAATCCATTGGGTGAGATGCGTATCCAGCTGGTGCTTGATATCTGCATTGTTCCAGATGCCCTGTTCACAAACGACCAGAATTTCACCCACCTTTCCGGTAGCATACATTCCGGAATCGGCATTGGAAGTAATTTCATTACAGGCTGAAAATGAGAACAGGAACAGGAAATAAAGTGCGAGAGCAGAAATTCGTCGTTGAGCCATAAGTACTTTTTTATCTACCTGACAGCAAAAATCGCGCTAAAAATTACTTCACGCGGATACGCTGACCAATACTCAGTCGATCAATGTTGATTCCCGGGTTTAACTTTCTGAGCTGGGAAATCGTCATTCGGTGACGTTGCGCAATATTTCCGAAGGTATCTCCGGAGCGCACCGTATAGTATTTTTTGGCCGGAGTGGTATTGTTGGTTTGCGGCGGCGTATTTGTGTTCTGGCTACCACTACCCTGCTTCACCTTCAGACGCTGTCCCACATAGATTTTTGTCGTGCGAAGCCCATTTACCCGCTGGATCTCAGCCACGGTCATACCGTAATTCGAGGCGATGGTACCCAATGTTTCTCCTGAACTTACCTTGTGGTATTGGTAAGCCGTGTTATCCTGTACCGACTCGGATGTCTGCGTATTGTTCTGCTCTTCCGTGTTCTGGCCTCCCGGAATGACCGTTTCCGGGTCTTTCTCCCGGATGTACGTGTCAAATTCAAGTGCGTACAAGCTGTCCTCAAGAGTCACCAGCTCACCGATCATCGTCAGTGGAAGTGTTACGCATTGTGCCGGCATTGATTTCGGGATATACGTGGTTTTGTAGATCGGGTTGAGCAATTGCACTTCTTCTACATCAATGGAAAGCAACGAAGCAATGGACTCCATGTGAACTCCCTTGTTCAGGCACATCGTATCCAGTTGCGGGTAGCGAATATGTGCTTCCATCGGAACGATGTTGTGTTCCGCGTGGTAGGTCAGAAGGTAAGCTGCCGCAATGAAATTCGGCACATAACCCTGGGTTTCTTTTGGCAAGAAGGGACGCACTTCCCAGTACGTCAATTTATTTCCGGAACGACGGATGGCCTTATTGACGTTCCCCGGACCTGCATTGTAGGCTGCAAGTGCGAGATTCCAGTCGTTGTAGATACCATACAGTTTTGCAAGATACTGGCAAGCCGCCTCCGTAGCAAGCTCCGGATCCATACGTTCATCGATGTACGAATTCTCTTTCAAGCCGAACATTCGGCCGGTACCATACATGAACTGCCAGAGCCCGAGGGCTCCTGCCCGCGATTTCACCTGTGGGCGCAATCCACTTTCGATCACCGCCAGGTACTTGAGTTCAATGGGGAGGTTGTATTTCGCCAGTTTTTCTTCGAACATGTCGAAATAGAGCTTTGATCGCCCCATAACCACCCGTGCAAAGCCACGTCGCTTCTGAACGAAAAAGCGAATGGTAGAAAGCGTCGTCTCGTTGCAATCCAGATGAAACGGACTCATCTCATTCATTACATTCAGTCGCTCACAATAAACATCATCCGAGAATTCAGGAACCTGATCCGGTTCGTAATTCAGGGCGTCAATGATCGAATCGTAATTTCCGTCCGGTGCATACTCTGCATAAAACATGTCCAGGCTCTGCTCAATGGTCTTGATCATTGCTTCGCCCTTCAGACTATCTTCCGCCGTCCAGTTGTATCTGCCAGAATAGGCAGGTTGCGCCAGAGACATTCCGGCAAAGCCAACAACCATCAGCATGAGCAATCTGATTCTCATGCCTGCACCGCCTTTGCTTCCAGCATCGCTGAAAAGTTCAACATATCTGTTTCTGCAAAATGATCACCGATCACCTGGATCCCAAAAGGCAAACCATTACTATGTTTACCCAAAGGCAACGAAATTGCCGGGTTTCCCGAAAGATTTGCATGCACCGTGAAGATATCCTGCAGATACATCGCAATCGGATCTTTTACGGCATCAATCGTAAAGGCTGTAGTTGGCGTGGTAGGAAGTAGAATGACATCATACTTCCCGAGAATTTCATTGGTTTTATCCTGAAGCACACGGCGCACTTTCTGTCCTTTCGTGTAGTAAGCATCGTAATAGCCGTGAGAAAGAACAAACGTTCCGGCCATAATCCTTCGCTGTACTTCCGGACCAAACCCTTCACTCCGTGATTTTTTATAGGTTTCCTCCACGCCATGTGCGTCTGCACTGCGATAACCGTAGTGCACACCATCAAAACGCGAAAGATTCGAGGATGCTTCCGCCGTGGTCAATACGTAATACGTTGGCACCATGTAATCCAGATAAGGAAAAGACACGGTTTCCACTTCGTGACCATCCGCTCTTAATCCTTCAATTGTTTGTTCCAAAGCAGCACGAATCTCGGGATCAAGTCCACCCATTTCAAGACTTTCTCCAATAACTGCCACTTTGTATTTTTTCTCCGCATCTCGAGCGGTATACGTTCCCACTTGCTTTGTGGACGCAGTTGCATCGAATTCGTCCGGTCCTGCCATTACTTCCAAGAGCAATGATGCATCTTCCAATGAATTGGTAAACGGTCCGATCTGGTCAAATGAAGAGGCATATGCAATCAATCCGTGACGACTGATACGCCCGTAAGTTGGTTTCAATCCGTAAGTTCCGGTGAAACTCGCCGGCTGTCGGATAGACCCACCGGTATCGCTTCCAAGGGCAGCAGTACAAAGACCCGCAGCTACAGCAGCCGCAGATCCTCCCGAAGATCCTCCGGGAACTTTTTCCGTATCAAGCGGATTTCGAACAGGGCCAAAGGCTGAATTCTCATTGGAACTTCCCATGGCAAATTCGTCGCAATTCAGACGACCAATAATAATCGCGTCTTCCGCGAGGAGTCGTTCCACAGCGGTCCCTGTAAACATCGATTCAAAGCCTTCCAGAATCCGCGAAGATGCAGATACTTTATGGCCTTTGTAACACAAATTGTCTTTGATTCCGATGACCATGCCGGCCAGCTTTCCTGCTGTTCCGCTTTTCAGTTTCTCGTCTACACGAGCTGCCTGCTCACGTGCAGATGTTTCAAAAACTTCCAGGAACGCGTTGAGCTGCTCCTGTCGTTTGATTTCCGCGAGGTATTTTTCCAGGATGCCCACTATGGTATCCCCTGAAGAAATGGCTTGCTTTACTTCAGCATACGTGCGGTACATGATCAATCGCTTTATGATTTCGCCTCTTCAGACGATTTCTTTCCCTCTTCCTCTGGCTTCTCGGTAGCAGAGGCATCTTTGAATTCCTTCACTCCTTTTCCAAGACCTTTCATCAACTCCGGGATCTTTTTACCGCCAAACAGCAGCAACGCAACCACGAGGATTGCTATCACTTGCCAGGGACCGAAAACTCCTAGTATCATCATTTCACATTTAATATTGTCACAAAATTAGCAATTAAGATGCTGAAGACCGCTGAGAAGGTCAATTAAAAGATGTTAATCCGGGACGATTACAACTTTCTTGCAACTTCGACCTCTTCGTAGGCTTCAATGATGTCACCTTCTTTGATGTCGTTGTACTTCTCAATGTTCAGACCGCACTCGTAATTGTTCTTCACTTCCTTCACATCGTCTTTGAAGCGCTTGAGTGATCCAAGTTCTCCGGAGTGTACCACGATACCATCGCGGATCACACGGATCTTTGAAGATCTCTTGATCACACCATCAATCACGAAGCAACCAGCAATCGTTCCGACCTTCGAAATGTTGAAGGTTTCACGCACTTCTGCCGAACCGGTAATCTTCTCTTCGATATCCGGAGAAAGCATTCCCTCCATCGCAGCCTTGATTTCGTCGATGGCCTTGTAGATCACCGAGTACAGGCGGATGTCGATCTGCTCTGCTTCAGCCAGTTTACGTGAACTTTGTGTTGGTCGTACCTGGAATCCAAGAATGATCGCGTCGGACGCAGAAGCGAGGTTCACATCGGCTTCGGAAATGGCTCCCACTCCCTTGTGTACGATGTTGACCTGGATTTCTTCCGTTGACAGGCGAAGCAAAGCATCCGAAAGTGCTTCGATCGACCCGTCCACGTCTCCTTTGACGATGAGGTTGAGCTCCTTGAAGTCTCCGATCGCCAAACGACGTCCGATCTCGTCGAGTGTAATATGCTTGGTTGTACGCAAGCCCTGCTCGCGGTACAATTGTTCACGCTTGGATGCAATGGATTTAGCTTCACGCTCATCTTCCATCACATAGAATTTATCCCCTGCCGAAGGAGCTCCGTTGATCCCCAATACCGACACCGGCATGGATGGCCCTGCTTCTTTCAGGTTGGCACCATGCTCATCGTGCATCGCTTTGATCTTACCAAAGTGACGCCCAACAAGCACCACATCACCGATGCGAAGGGTTCCTGTTTCCACCAAAATATTGGTCACATATCCCTTACCTACATCCAGCGATGATTCGATCACCGTACCGATTGCCGGACGGTTCGGGTTCGCTTTCAGATCCAGCATTTCCGCCTCCAGCAAAACTTTCTCCAACAACTCGTCGATGTTGATATTCTGCTTCGCAGAGATTTCCTGGCACTGGTATTTTCCTCCCCAATCTTCCACAAGAATGTTCATGTTGGAAAGTTGCTCACGAATCCTGTCCGGATTAGCGCCCGGTTTATCAATCTTGTTGATCGCAAAGATCATTGGTACGTCCGCCGCCTGAGCATGCGAGATCGCTTCCTTCGTTTGCGGCATCACGTCATCGTCCGCCGCAACGATAATAATCGCAACGTCCGTAACCTGCGCACCACGTGCACGCATCGCGGTAAAGGCCTCGTGACCCGGTGTATCGAGGAAAGTCATTTGACGACCATCTTTCAACGTCACCTTGTACGCCCCGATGTGCTGGGTAATTCCCCCGGCTTCACCCTTCGCCACATCCGCATTACGGATCCGGTCGAGCAAGGATGTCTTACCGTGGTCAACGTGACCCATTACGGTAATAATCGGCGGTCGTGGAATCAGATCTTCGTCGTCATCTTCCATTTGCGGGATCGCCTCCTGTACCTCAGCCGTTACGAATTCAGTTTCGAAACCGAACTCATCGGCAATGATCTGAATGGTTTCCGCATCCAGACGCTGGTTAATGGAAACAAAGATTCCGAGAGACATACACGCAGAGATTACCTCTGTGGAACTCACGTCCATCATTGTTGCCAATTCCGATACCGTAACGAATTCGGTCAGTTTCAACACTTTCTCTTCCAACTCTGCCTGCAACTCTTCCTCCTGACGTCGCTGCGCCACAACTTCACGTTTTGCACGACGGTTTTTGGAAGCTTTGGACTTTCCTCCTTTGCTGGAGAGTCGGGCCAGTGTTTCCTTGATCTCTTTCTGAATATCCTGTTCGGTAATCTCAGGCTTATCGATTTTGGCTCCCTTCTTCGGTTTTCCTTTCGCTTGTCCGCCCTGTGCCGTATTTACGTCCACTTTACGAACACGCTTGCGCTTACGACGTTCTCCGGAAGCTGTTGATCGTTCCCGTTCTACAGGAAGCTCGATCTTACCGACCACATTCGGTCCGGCAAGCTTCTGACGCTCTACGCGGATCGTTTCGGTTACTTCTTTTTTCGGTGCTTCAGGCTCTTTCTTCTCTTCCTCCTCCTTCTTCACAGGTGCCGGAGCTTCTTCTTTCGGAGCTTCGGCTTTTTCTTCCTTCTCTGCAGCCTTCTCGGGACGCGTACGGGTATTGATCGAGTCCAGGTCGATCTTTCCAACCACCTGCACTTTCACTTCCGGTGTTTCCTTCTTCTCAACTTCAACCGGAGGTGGCGCTGGTGCTGGTGCCGGCTCCTCCTCTTTTTCCGGAGCTTCCTCCTTCTTATCGCGTAAAGAGATTGTTTCGCGTTTTTCCTGAGTTACCGTGGTCCGTTTCGCCTTTCTTTCAAGCTTTGGTCAGCAGCAAATTCCGTGCACAGCATGTCGTACTGCTCCGGCGTCAGCTTCGTGTTCGGGCTGGCGTCGATCGATACTCCGTTGCTTTCCAGGAATTCAACGAGGGTTGACATACCAACGTTCAACTCTCCTGCTGCTTTTCCTAATCTAATTGGTCTGGCCATAAAACTATGTGTCCTTTTTTTCTTTTAAATATTGTCTTGCTGATCGAAAAGGTCCGCTTGAGGTGTCTAATATACTGTTTTCACAGCGATTTACTCGAACTCCGCCTTCAGAATTTTGAAGACTTCCTCAATGGTTTCTTCTTCCAGATCAGTTCGCTTTACGAGGTCTGCAACGCTGATATCCAGCACTGATTTCGCCGTATCACAACCGATCGCCTTCAACTCGTCGAGGATCCATCCGTCGATCTCATCCGCAAATTCTTCAAGATCCACGTCTTCGATATCCACTTCTCCTTCACGATATACATCCAGCTCATATCCGGTCAATCGTCCGGCCAGCTTGATGTTGTGTCCTCCACGACCGATTGCCAGGGAAACCTGGTCCGGCTTCAGGAACACTTTCGCACGTTTTTCTTCCTCGTCGATTTCGATTGAGCTGATCTTCGCAGGAGACAATGCTCGCTGGATGAAGAGCTGCGGGTTGTTTGTGTAGTTGATCACGTCGATGTTCTCGTTGCGCAATTCACGAACGATACCATGAATACGTGAACCCTTCATTCCGACACAAGCTCCTACAGGATCTACACGATCATCATAAGATTCTACCGCCACCTTCGCACGCTCTCCCGGTTCGCGCACAATGCGCTTGATGGTGATCAATCCGTCGAATACTTCCGGCACTTCGAGCTCGAACAAACGCTCGAGGAATTCCGGTGCCGTACGTGACAAAATGATTACCGGTGTACTGTTTCGCATGTCCACTTTTGCTACAACCGCGCGGATGGACTCTCCTTTCTTGAAGTAATCCGATGGGATCTGCTCCGATTTCGGAAGGATCAATTCGTTCCCCTCGTCATCAAGCACCATAATTTCTTTCTTCCACACCTGATACACTTCGCCGGTTACGATCTCGCCGATACGCTCTTTGTAAAGCTTGTACAGGTGATCTTTTTCCAGCTCCATAATGCGGGAAATAAGGTTCTGACGCAAAGACAATACATTTCGACGCCCGAAATCAGCAAAACGGAACTCTTCCGTTACTTCTTCCCCGATCTCGAAATCCGGCTCGATCTTAATCGCATCAGAGTACGCAATCTCGGTGTTCGGATCTTCCACCTCACCGTCGTCTACGATCTCCTTGTTCAGGAAGATTTGCACGTCTCCCTTATCTATGTTTACAATCACATCAATATGCTCGTCTGTGTTGAATTTTTTCTTCAACATGGCGCGGAACACATCTTCCAGCACACTTTGCATCGTCTGCTTGTCGATATTCTTCAGTTCCTTAAACTCCGAAAACGAGTCAATCAATTCTAAACTGTCCATTGCTTTACGTTTTAAAGTACTAATTAGCTGTCCGGTGGGAGAAATGGTCGAGTGAGCTCCTACCTGAACGAAATCACAATTTTTGTTTCTTTTATTTGTTCCATCGGCAACGTTATGTCCTCGATGATGGTTTCCTTTTTCTTTTTGCCCTCCACGCGCTCCTTACGGCTCGTTCGCACCACTATCTGCTCTTCCGAAGCGTCGATCATCTCTCCTTCCACTGATCCGCCTTCCTTCAGTTTCACCTTAACTTCACGCCCGATGTTCTTGCGATATTGCGGAAAAACCCGAAGTCCTTTATCAAGTCCCGCCGAAGACACATGCAATTCAAAATCTTCTGCTTCTCTGTCGAGGTTATGCTCCACGTTTCGTGAAACCCTTACACAATCATCCACAGAGACATTTCCTTCGTACTTGTCCAACTCCACATTGATCACATTGGTTGGCGAAATAGAAAGTTCCACCACAAACAAACCGTTATTCAATTCCTGAATACGCTCGTCGATCAATTCCCTGACTTTTGTTTTGCTAACCATTGGTGATAAAAAGAGGGGACTTTCGTCCCCTCATTCGTGTGTTTTGTATGTTGTACGATGCAAATATAGTTATTTCTTTTAAAACTCAACCAATATTCGTCACAATCGGCCGAAAACACATTCACGAATGGAAATATTGGGGAGAAATTCTGTTCTTTGCACCATGCTAGTTGAAATCGGCGATAAAGTTGTTTCCACCCAGATCTTCGACAGGAAGTTTGTCTGCGATCTGAATGCCTGCAAGGGTGCTTGTTGTATTGAAGGAGATGCAGGCGCTCCCTTGAAAACCGACGAAATTGATGTGCTTGAGGACGACCTTGAAAGCATCAAACCATACATGCGCCCTGAAGGCGTGGAAGCCGTTGAAAAGTCAGGTGTGTTTTACATGGATCAGGACAACGAACCGGTAACCACCCTGGTGAATGGTGCGGAATGCGCTTTTGTTTATTTTGATGAGCAGGGGATCACCAAATGCGCCATTGAAAAAGCACACCAGGAAGGAAAAACCAGCTTCAAAAAACCGATTTCCTGTCACCTCTACCCTATCCGGGTAAGAAAATTCAACGAGTTTATCGCCCTGAATTACGACCAGTGGAGCATCTGTGATCCTGCGTGTTCACTCGGTAAAAAACTCGACGTTCCCGTTTTCCGTTTCTTAAAAGAGCCTCTGGTGCGTGCTTTTGGCGAAGAATTTTATTCGGAGCTGGAGATCGTGGACGCTGAAATCAAAAAATCACACTGATAATCAAGTAAAAAGGCAACCCGGGTTTTGCTGATGCGTCCTTTCAACAAAACCTTGCTATGTACCACTTACGCTTTCTACTTCTGTCTTTTCTTCTTTTTCCTCTGTTCGCATCAGCGCAACCATACGACCTGAGGATCATGGCACTGGATCACCATGCGTTTGTCACTCCCGGAACATTCGATTGCAAGCTTTCCTTCCAGAACCTTGGTAGTTCAGATATCCAGTATTTTACTGTGAAGTGGTCCCTTGACAACACGTTGGTAGACTCCCTGGACGTCGACGTGTTGAGCACCTGGTCGTATGCCTTACCTCCTTCCGGTGGCGGATCAAACTATTATTATTCCATAACCATTCCGCAAGCGATCTCTCTTGCTACAGAGGGTGAATTCGAATTCAAGATGTGGATTGATGAAGTAGAAGGTGCCCCTGACAGCAATTCAGGAAACGACACCATCAGCTACCTCATCCATGTGGTTGATTACCTTCCCGTCAAACACATTCTTCTGGAAAAATATTCGCATCACACCTGCGGTCCCTGCTATCAGGGGGACATCAACGCCGAAGCGCTTAAAAACAACTACGGAAACCTTTCCATCGTGACCATTCACAACAGTCCGTCAGACCCTATGAGCTTCACGGACGGCGCCACGCTTGACAACTTCTTTTCTTACGCTCATCCTAATTTTGTGCTGGATCGCCTGTTGTACGAGCCAAACGAAGACTATGGATCACTGGTGTGGAACGGCGGATGCAACGATCTTTCAAGGCGCCAGCAAATGCTGGAAGGACTCGAAGTAAGCATCGCTGACCTCTCTTACGACCAGTTGACCCGGGAACTGAGTGTGACGTTGGAGGCAGAGTTATTTGCCAATTATTACGAGAACCTGGCTTTCAATGTCCATGTGGTGGAAGACAGTGTCTTCGGCTACCAAACAAGCGCTCCGGACCCGTTCAATTATTACCATATGCACGTGGCTCGCGCGGTACTGGGCGGCCCGTTCGGAATAGATATCACAGGCTCAACAATGGACGGAGATGTTCTTCAACAAACCTTTACCTATGTGATTCCAACCTCTTTCGACGAAAACCAGATTCATGTGGTAGGCTTTGTTCAACGCAAGGATGGTGCACTTATCGATGTGGTAAACTCCACTGATGAACTTGGCATAAACGACAGCTGGTTGGCTACAAAAGAACTGGACAACACACAACTGAAAATGTATCCAAACCCGGTAGAAGATGACCTGTTTATAGCGTCTGACAGTCCCGTACAGCACATCAAAGTTTATGACCTGTCCGGAAAATTGGTGAAACAGGGCAAAGGCCAGAGTATTTCACTTAAAGAACTGGAAAGCGGTCATTACCTGGTAAAGGTTCAGACTTCAAAAGGCGTAAGCGTACAAAATATTCGCAAGCTGTAGAGTTAACCGTGAACGGTTTCTTCCTTGCCGTAGTTTTGGATGACCTGCGCTTCATAATCGAGCCATTCCTGCCAACGCTTGTCTACATCCGTCCCGGCACTTAATTTGCGAGCCAGTTTCAGGAACAGGGTATAGTGCCCAGCCTCACTGATCATCAACTCGTGATAGAACCCGGCCAGTTCCTCATCCTGAATGTTCTGTGATAAAACACGGAAGCGCTCGCAACTACGCGCTTCGATCATGGCTGCAAACAGCAAACGCTCGATCAATGCCACATTGCGCGAACCACCCTTTTTCATGAACTTGTACAATTCGTTCACGTAGCTGTCTTTCCGTTCAGGACCCAATGTATATCCGCGCTCCTTTATGACTTCATGCACGCGCTCAAAGTGCTCCAGCTCTTCTTTCGCAAGCGCCAGCATTTCCGTTACCAATTCAGGGTATTCTGAGTTGTTTACAACAATGGAAATTGCATTGGATGCCGCTTTCTGCTCACACCAGGCATGGTCAGTAAGAATCTCTTCGATGTTCGATTCAACAAGCTTAACCCAGCGCGGGTCGGTTGGTAATTTGAGTCCGAGCATTTTGATTGTTTTTTTGCAAAGATAGGGCATCCGCCCCTAGGATCATTCATCCCCTGGCTCCATATAGCAGATCGTTTGCCTGACAATCTTGTTAAACTAACTCTTACTTAGAAGTATACATTTATTTAAATTTTAGTTTATCTTAGGCTTGAATGAGAACAACCGTTGTAGCCTACTGCATTCTGGTGATGAGCTATTCTCTTTCACAAGAGAGTACTGACTCTTCCAAATTGACATTGTCATCAGATTTTCGTGTTCGACTTGAACAGGACTGGAATTCACGTAAATCAAACGGAGATTACGCGGATGACCGTACACGCCTTCGTTACAGGGTTCGGTTCGGGCTTGATTATAGTTACAAGGATTGGGCGAAGATGGGGTTTCGGGTGCGCACCGGGGTGTTGAACAAGCAGCAGGACCCTCATATCACGCTTGGCACAGAAGGAGAGTTCTCCACACTGCCTATTGGCATTGACAAGCTTTATTTTCAATACAACAGGAAGGGATTTACGGGTTGGATAGGAAAGAATACTTTTCCTTTTGAAAAAAACAATGAACTATTCTGGAGTGATAATGTCAACCCTTCAGGACTCTTCCTGCGTCATACATTTTCTTTCAAGTCTAACATCATCTCGTCACTGAATATGTCCGGTGGGCATTTCATTATTAAAGCCTCCGGTAAAGGGCTGGACAAAGATCAATATATGCAGGGCGTCCAGCTGGGAGGTAAGTTTTTCAACTCTCGTCTGTCATTGTTTCCCGGGTTCTTTTTTTTGCGGAGCATGGCCAACATTCCGGATGGAGGAGAAACCTGGCATCAAAACTATTCCATCTTTCATGCCGGCATGAAAGTGCTTCTTTTGAAAAAGCCACATATTCGTCTCGAAGGAGATTTTTACAACAATATCGAAAATTATAACACCCACGATTCCATCTCTTCACTGTTCAAAAGCGAGCGGCTGGGCTTCGTCGTTGGTCTCTGCCTTGGAGAATCGAAAAAGAAAGGAGACTGGCGGGTTAAATTGTCCTATGCATATCTTCAGCAATATTCCATTGTCGACTACTTTGCGCAGAATGACTGGACTCGTTGGGACTATTCCGCCTACAATTCACCGGATGGCCGCCTGACTAATTTCCAGGGGGTGGAAGTCGCTACCGCTTATCGACTTACCGATGACATCTCCCTTACTGTGAAATACTACATGGTGGAACAACTGATCCGGCTCGGTCCAGCGCTGGAATCCG
>JBNKYR010000009.1:0-34943 GCA_050300995.1 Crocinitomicaceae bacterium
GATAGCTATCGGGAGAGCTAAAGAAGCAGTTCTTAAACGACTTTGCCGTTGCAAAATCGGATTGCAAATATATACAAAGAATTTATTATCCAATAAAAAATGAAGAAAAATCAATGGTGGTAAGGGAAGTAGCTTTAACGTTTCACCACAATGGCATCCTTGAATCCGTTTTCATGCACCTGTGCAAGAGCGGCTTTCGCTTCGGATCGGGAAGCGTAATCTCCTACAAGATAAATGTATTTATAGGCACTTGTAGTATTGAGTTCGCGGCGTTCTACCGGCATTTTCAAACGCTTGAACCAGGAATCATCCGTGTCCATCGGCTCGCGCGATGAGGCGATCTGAATGGCATATCCCCCTGCCACAGTGGTGGCCTGATCGGTGTTGACAGGCTGTGTGCGGATAAACGAAATACTCGGGTATTCGTCAACAATAGTGGAGCGGAAGGCACGAAAGATGGCCGATGCAATGATTTCCTGTCCGTAAGTGGAGTTGAGAAAATCGCGCTCACGATCGTTGGTGATGAAACCGCACTCCACAAGTACGCTGGTCATATTGGTGTACTTCAGAACCTGCAAGGAGTGCTGGAGATCACGTTCATCTTTTACGCCTCTGGATTTCCGGCCAGCGCGTGCGGAAAATTGTGCTTCAATAGCCTGAGCCAGTGCTACCGATTTCTTCAGGCTCATGGAGTGCACGTGCGATTCTGTTCCATGCACAAGGTGGCGTTCATTGCCATTGCAGTGAATGCTCAGAAAATAATCGGCGTTGATGGAGTTGGCTTTGTTTACACGATCGTCCAGACTAGGATATACATCGGAGGTGCGAGTGTATATCACACGGACATTTTGCAGGTATTTTTCGATGTAGCCGCCCAGAAATTGAGCAATCTTCAGATTGAGGTCTTTCTCGGCAAGTCCGGCATTGTTTTCGGCGAGATGTCCGGGATCGTTACCGCCGTGCCCTGGGTCAATGACCACAACAACCTCCCGCTTTTGTGCGAGAAGGTTCCCTGCGAACAGCGGGACAAAAAACAACGCGATTAAAACAGCACTGCGCATGAGTTCAAAATTAGGCTGGATACTTTTTCGTTTCTTTGTTTAACGAAAACCTTACCAAAAATGATTTGTTGAAATCTCAGTGGCTGAATTGAATGAAACGATCGCATTGGTGGAAGTGGGTGGTTCGCACGACGAATGCCTGCTGACGCAGTTGCAGGCTCTGAACGAGTTTGGCTGTGACGTGGTCATGGTGTGTACACAGGACATCCGTGAACGGAATCCGGCATTCGAGCCCCTGGTAAGTCATTTTCACATTGTACGCTTTTCAGGATCGAAGACCAACCGGTTCCAGGAAGTTCGACGTGCTTTGCGCTTCATGGAGCAGGAGGGCGTGACCCGTGTAGTGTTGAATACAGCGCAGGGCGACCTGATCCGGAACCTGGCGGTATTGGCGTTGTTTTCGTCGATCGAATTTACCGGGATCATTCACACGACACGCAAACTGAAAGGAAGTTTTACGCAACGGGTGATCCACCGTAAAGTGCGTAAATACCTCCTGTTGAGTGAATATTTGTTGTCAACCGTTCCGGCGCCCAAGGACATCCGGCTTGATTATTTCTATCCGATCGTGTTTGACGGGATTCGGGAACGGGAATCCCATGAAGGCTTGTCAGTGGCGATTATCGGCGGGGTAGAGCGTAGGCGGAAAGACATTGACGGTTTTTGCAGGATGCTGGAGCAACTGGACAACTCCGTGCACTTTACGTTTTTGGGTAAGAGTGATCCATCGCATCCCGACGTGCAATGGCTCGAAATCCGTTTGCAGGAAATGGGCCGGCGCCATCAGGTAACGCTTTACCATGAATTCGTGTCGCACGAAAAATTCAATCGCCAATTGGCAAAAACAGACTTCATTCTTCCGCTCGTACACCCGGACACACCAAGTGCGGATCAGTATTTCCGGAACCAGATCTCCGGAGCGATGACAGTAGCCTTCGGGTATAAAATACCATTGTTGGTGCACGAAGCGTATGCACATATCGAAGAAATGAAGTTTGCTTCCTTTTATTACTCACTGGAAAAGTTCGGGGAAGTACTAAATGCTGCCGATACCGGATCCAAACAAGAAGAGATGGAAAATGCGCCTGCCTGTTCTCCGGAAATTCAGAAGGAAAGATTCCGGAATTTTGTGCTTACTCCATGAAGTAATCCCTTACGATCTTTGCCCTGGCCGCCCCAACGACGTCTGTTAGTTCTTCAAGGGAAGCTTTCTTCACACCATTGACGGATTTGAAGGCCCGGATCAGTTCTTCGTATGTTTTTTCTCCCACACCTTTGATCTGCGTCAATTCGGAGATCAATGCGCCTTTGCTTCGCTTGTTGCGGTGATGCGTGATCCCGAAACGGTGCGCCTCGTTGCGCAGGTGTTGAACGACCTTCAGACTTTCGGAACGTTTATCAATGTAGATCGGAAGACTGTCGCCCGGAAAAAAGATTTCTTCCAGCTTTTTAGCAATACCGACGATCGCCACTTTACTACGCAGTCCCAGGCGATCAAGGGCTTTAAGTGCTGCACTTAATTGGCCCTTCCCTCCGTCGATCACAATAAGCTGGGGCAACGATTCTCCTTCTTCTTTCAAACGGCGGTATCGGCGGTACACGACTTCTTCCATGGAGGCAAAATCATCCGGCCCTTCTACCGTCTGAATGTTGAAATGACGGTAATCTTTTTTGCTGGGCTTGGCATTCTTGAATACCACGCAGGCCGATACCGCATTGGTTCCATGGAAATTGGAGTTGTCAAAACACTCGATGTGTACCGGAAGATCTTTCAGGCGAAAGTCCTTGCGGAGTTGCTCAAGAATGCGTTCGGTATGTCTTTCCGGGTTCACGATCTTTTCTTGCTTGAGTTTCTCCATCCGGTAGAACATCGCATTGCGGCGGGAAAGTTCCACCAGGGCCTTTTTATCACCCCGATGCGGCATGAAATAGCTGTATTCATCGGTGCCGAATCCAATTTCACGTTCCACCAGGACCTCCCGCGACTGGCTGTGAAAACGTTCCCGCATTTGCGGCAGCACATAGGCAATGATGTCTTCTTCGGATTCGTCGAGTTTTTTGGTGACTTCTACTGTAAGCCCATGGATGATCGCCCCGTTGTGGATAACGAGGTAATTGACAAAGGCTACTTTCGGATCCTGAACAACAGTGATTACGTCTACCGCATGGATGGTCGGTGATACTACCGTCGATTTGGCCTGGTATCGTTCAATAATCTCGATCTTTTGCTTGAGCCGTTGGGCGTCTTCAAACTGCAACTCCGCTGCAAACTTGTTCATGCGGGTTTTCAACGACCGGATCACAGCGCCCAGGTTTCCCTTCACAATGTGCTCGATCTCCTGGATATAGCCGTTGTATTCATCTTCGGTTTGCTTCCCTTCACAGGGTCCCATACAATTGCCAAGATGATATTCAAGACAAACTTTGTGTTTTCCGGCTGCAATCTTTTGAGGTGAAAGATCCAGGGCACAGGTGCGCAGCGGGTACAGGTCGCGAATGAGTTCAAGGAGTGTGTTGACGACTTTCACGCTGGGGTAGGGTCCGAAATATTTTGAGCCGTCCTTGATCACTCGCCGGGTGGTAAAAATGCGTGGAAAGTGTTCTTTTTTGATACAGATCCAGGGATAGGTCTTGTCGTCCTTGAGTTGAATGTTGTACCGCGGTTGGTACTTTTTGATGAGGTTATTTTCCAGCAGCAAAGCATCCAGCTCATTGTCTACCACGATGTACTTGATGTCGCGGATCTGGCGGACGAGCACACGTGTTTTGCCGGACTCCTGGTTTTTGTTGAAGTAGGAGGAAACCCGCTTCTTGAGGTCCTTGGCTTTACCAACGTACAGGATGGTTCCGTTCTTGTCGAAATACTGATACACGCCGGGTCTGTTCGGCAGGACTTTCAACTTCAACTGGATTTCGTCGGATACGGCCATGATTCAAAAATAAGAGAAATGCCTGTTGAATGGAGCGTACTTGAAAATTTGAGGTTGGTGCGGGGCCGGGTTTGTCCGCACACCGACACAAAGAAGTTTATTTTCATTTCCCGTGTACACCTGTTCGATCATCCACGTATTTTTGTGTCTGAATTCAATACGAAACAGATGCGAACCACCCTTTTACTCCTGGTGTCATTGATGGTACAACTGGCTTTCGGTCAGAAATTATACCTGGATAGCCTTTACAAGAAGGTAAACATGTCCACTCATAAATTCGGGACGCTCGACGACGAATCGCTGGAGTTTGATTTTTACCGTGCAGAGGACGCAAAAGGAAATCTTCCGCTCGTTGTGTATGTTCACGGAGGAGGTTTCAGTAGTGGAAGTCGTGACAGCAAAGGAATTCAGTACTTCGCGAAGCGCCTGGCGCAGCGTGGGTATGCGGTGGCATCTGTGTCGTATCGTTTGACAATGAAGGACATTGGCTTTGAATGTGAAGTGACCGCCGAGCAGAAAAAGGAGGCTTTCCGAAACGCTTCGCACGATGTGATGATGGCGGTGAAACACATGCTGGACTACAACTCCGGCACATTTCAGATCAACGACGGGAAGGTGGTATTGGTGGGGTCGAGCGCCGGCGCAGAAGCAGTGCTGAACCTGGCCTATGATTTTGATTACGGAGAAATTCTGAATGGTTTTCGTTTTGCCGGGGTCATTGGCATGGCCGGAGCCCTGACCGATCTGGAGTCCATTTCCGTGGCAAGTGCCATTCCTACTCAATTATTCCATGGAACGGGAGACGCTTTGATTCCTTATGAAACAGGCCCGCATCATTATTGCGGTTCAAAGGATTCGGGTTACCTGATGCTGTACGGCTCCGGACCGATTGCACGCAGGTTGAAAGGACTTGGTGCCTCGTATTACCTCTATACCGTAAATGGTGGCTCGCACGGCTGGTCGGCGATCCCGATGAACAAATGCTTCTCGGAGATTGTGGATTTTCTGTACAACGATATCGTTTACCCGAAGGGCGCACGACAGACGGAGCGTACAGTTACGGAATAGTTTTTTCGGCAGGCTTTCGGTTTCATACTTAAAACGTCCACATTTGTTGTGGTTTTTACCCTCACAATCGGCTTTGCGCTAATCGGGCATTCATTTTAAGCAGGCCAACGACCATTTCTGGTCACTGCCGAATATCATTGGGATTCACGTGCAGCCCCTCGACAGGAATCAGTGAGAGATTAATTCGTAAAGCGCATTCAGGTTCGGAGAAATGATGATCTCAATCCTGCGGTTCTTTGCTTTGTCATTCGGATCTACCGGTAAAAACTCGGAGCGTCCTGCTGCCATCAGTTGTTTCGGATTCATGTTGGAGTTATCCAGCATGATGGCGATGACAGAAGTTGAACGCAATACAGAAAGTTCCCAGTTATTTTTCGGGTGACTACCGGAAGCAAGTTTGTCGGTATCGGTGTGGCCCTCTACGATGACCTCAAGGTCTTTTTCGTTTTCGAGGACCCTTGCAAGGTCAATCAGTGCATTCTTCCCCTGAGGCTCCACCGCAATACTTCCGGAAGCAAATAAAAGGCTGGCTTCAAGACTTACATAGATTTTCCCGTCGCGCTCTTCCACTTTCAGGCCTTTTCCTTTGAAAGCATTGAGTGCTTCCGACACTTTGCCCCAGAGGATTTTGGTTTCTTCGTCGCGATCCCGGATCAGTTTTTCCAGTTCATTTACCCGGGCCTCCCGTTGCTGGAGCAGGGCTTCTTTTTCCTTCAACTGACTTTCAAGGGCAAGCAGACGGTCTTCTTTTTCCTGCAATTCAATGCGCTTTGCTTCCAGCTGTCCTTGCATGGTTGCCATGTCTTTGGCTCCGGAAAGGCGGAGTTTATCGTAGTTCTGTTCGAGTGTTTCGATGATCTGTGACAGTTTGTCGTATTTGGCCACGATGGTGCGGTAATCATGACCAAGTGCGGCAGTATCAGCAGACAAACGCGTGATCTCATCCTGTAACACTTCAACCTTGGCACCAAGTGTGGCAGCTTCTTCTTCAAAAGCAAGAGCCCGTGTTTTGTAATCAGAGAGTTCTTTGCTGCATTGTTGTTCTTTCTCCAGCAATTCGTTGTAGCGTTTCGCAGGAACGCAACTTCCCAAAGTCAGCACAGTTATCAGGATTCCGACAGCCAATCTCATAATCATCGTTTTGGATTAGAACAAAGATCATGAGTTCATAACCTCTTGTGTGGAAGTGGCACGGAATTTTATACACACCCCGAATTGAATAACCGGAAATAAGTATATTTCTTTATTGTTGACACAACCATGAAAGAACAGACTCGAGGATTTATTTGGGGGATGTCCCTGTTTACATTGTTGGCGGCTTGCGCAGTTACGAAAGAAACCACCAGTGAGCAGCCGGCACCGGTGCCCTTTATGCAGATTGCGAAAGGAGCCTTGTTTGGTGGCGGGCAGGAAGGCTTTCGTGACAATCGTCCGGAGTTGCACATCATTCGTAGTGAAGGAGAATGGGAGAACTTCAAAAATCAGATGAACAGTGTCAACAACGTGACGGCTTCCTTTAAGGATCAGGACCTTGATTTTTCGGAAGAAATGGTGTTGGGTTGTGTAGATATGCTGCGGGGAAGTGGGGGCCATGAAGTCCGTATTAAAGACGTGGTGGAATCGACGGAGCGCATTACGGTTTACGTGCAGTTCGTTAGCCCCGGGGACATGGCGGCATCCGTACTGACGCAACCTTTTCACATCGTTCGGATTCCGGCTTCTGACAAATCCGTAATTATGGAATCGATGGAAAAATGATCCTAAAGTTGCAATGTAACGAAACAGTGTCTTACCTTCGTATTCAGAGTATAACAACCTAAATCTAATCTGACATGAAAAAAATCCTCTTTTCAGCGGTTTGTTTGCTGACGTTCAACAGTCTTGCCCAAATGGCTGAGATCACAGAGCAAAGCACGCTGACACCCAATTACGGAGCGGCGGAAGCGTCTCCTGTGATGAACAATAAACCGATGGCTTCCTCAAAAGCATTGTGGGACGTTCAGTTTTCCGCAGATGTTACAACGGCGGCCAACGGATCAGTAGGCCAGGCAGCGGTAGCATACATTAACAATGAGATCTGGACCTCCATGTGGGCAAGCGATACGATCATTCGCTATACCAGTGCCGGAGCATTCATCTCCAAGTTTATCATTGCCGGGGTTTCAGGAACACGCTCCATGACAACGGACGGAGTAAACCTGTACATCGGGAATGCAACGAACACCATTTTCGTAGTAAATCCGGGAACACAAACCTTGTCCAGTACGATCACTTCTGCAGCGGCAGTTTCATCACGATTCCTTACGTACGATCCAACTTTGAATGGTGGTGCCGGCGGATTCTGGACCGGGAACTTTAACACAGATATCGCAGCGATTGACATGAGTGGAGCGGTGCTTTCTACGATTCCTGCGGCAACACACACGCTTTCAGGAATGTACGGTGCTGCAGTGGATAACGTATCTTTCGGAGGGCCTTACCTTTGGGTATTCCACCAGGGAGGAGCAAACAACACCGAGATCACAGCGCTTTCATTGCCTGCAGGAACTCCATCGGTGTATACGCACGATGCACTTCCTGATTTAACAACGCCTTACTCACTGACCTCCGGGTTGGCGGGAGGAGCCTTCTTTACAACATCATTTGCTGCACAACCAACCCTCTTTGGACTCGTTCAGGGAACACCGGTGAACGTAGTAGTGGCTTATGAGATCAATATCTCCGCTGCGTCATGGGATGTAGCCGTAAACAGTGTGCGTCCGACTGAAGGATATACGAAGGTTCCGCTTTCACAGATCTTCAGTGAAACATTTACTGCGGATTACCAGAACCTCAGTACATCATCTGTAGACACGATCTATGGCGATTTCGATTTTTACTACAACAGTGTTTTGGTAAACAGCGAAACTTTCCAGGCAGCGAATGTCGCTTCAGGTGCAACCGGAACATTTACATCCTCCGGGTTTCCAATGTCTAATGGAATTGGTGTGTACGATGTAGTTGTTTCTGTTTATCCGGATGCTTCCGTAACAGATGGAACTCCTTCAAACGACGTATACACATTTACGTTTGATGTAACCGATTCGATCTTTGCACGCGATGACAACATGCCAACCGGAAACGGTTACAACGTGAGCACAACTGATTCGGCGTATGCAGTATCACTCTTTACGGTAAACGTTGCGGATACCTGTACTGGTATCTGGATTCAGTTGGAAACTCCTGTTCATGGCGACTCAACGTTTGGTCTGATCTTCAATTACAGCGGTTCTATGCCGAGTACGGAGGTTGCGCGTGGCCCGGTTACGATCATTGATTCAATGCAAAACATCTATTACCTGCAGTTCCCTGGGGATGTAGTGCTCAACCCTGGAACGTATGCTTTCGGATGTTACGAAGGAGTGAATACAACAATCGGTTTGGCGCAGTCAAACAGCCTGTTTACTGCAGGAGTCAACTATTTCATGACAGCTACTTCCGGTTGGACTGCTTCCGGAATTCCAACAGCGCGTTTCATTCGTCCGGTATTCGGACATCCGGCAGGTTCAAGTGGTCTTGCGGAGGAAACGACAAACCAACTGTTTGTTTACCCGGTTCCTGTAACAGACCTGATTACGGTTGAGTTCGCACAGGCGCTTACAGAAGACGGTGAGTTGGCGATTCTGGACATGAACGGTCGTGTCGTAATGACTTCAGATCTGGCAGCGGGTGCAACAGCACAGTCGGTTGAACTGAAAGGTGTTCAGGCCGGAACATACCTCTTGAAGGCGACTTCAGGAAATACGTTCATGGTACGTACCATTGTTGTTCGATAAAGAAAGAAAATTGAGATAATAAAATGGGGCGCCAAAAGCGCCCCTTTCTTTTTGAATTATTTTACAACAAAGGAGCAGGTTTCCTGATGGTTACTGCTTCCAATAGTCAGGAAGTACATGCCGGATTCAAATGTTCCGGTATCCAACAGCGCAAGGTTCGATCCGGATTTACCCTGCAGGGTGATTTGCTGTACAAGTTTCCCGCTAACGTCGCGAATGACCAGTTGTACCGGCGCATCCTGAACCAGTTGGAACGACACGTTCAGCTCGTTATCAGCAGGGTTCGGATAAAGAATGGTCTCCAGACTTTCCTTCGTGTTTTCGTTCACAGCAACGATTGCATCAGACGGCGACCCGGCGTATATGTTGATATTGTCAAGGTAGAAATTGTTTCCGCCACCGTTCTCAAAGTTGAATTTGAAACGGAAGTCGCCGGTAAAGTAGGAAGACGTAATGTTGGTTACGTGCACCGTGATCCAGTCACTGGAATCCATTGGTGCCCATGGTCCATTGGTCATCTCCGTGGAAAGGAACGAACCGTGAAGCGTTCTTTTCAATGACCAGTTATCATCGCAGGCATTCTTGGCATACAAGCGCAGCCAGTCGTCTGTGTTTGCATCACGTCGTCGGTATGCGTAACGGAAACTGAGTGTCACGATATCATTTACGGGATCAAGAACGCTGAGATTGACCGGTCCGGAAATGAGCTCGTCAATGCTGCCCTCGTCCTGATTGTAGTTGTACAGGCGTGCACAACGCGATCCGCTGAGCGCCACAGAAGTAGTGATGACAAACGTATTGTTGATGTCTGGGTTGTAGACCGACCAGTTTTCCTGACCATTGAATGTCACGAGGTTTTCGAAACCTTCGAAATAGGGAAGTTCAACGGCGGTTTGTACAAAAACAAAATTTGCGAAGTATGCGGAATCCGTACCTGCGGCATTCGTGACAACCAACGCGGCATCATGATAGCCTGACGTTCCGAAGCAAACCACAGGATTTTCATCCGTGGATGTGGACGGCGTTCCCGTAGGGAAATACCATTGATAAGTGGCTGTGGCGTCTACATTGATGGATTCATTCAGCGCTTGAACACAATCTGTTGAACTGACCGAATCACAAACGGCACTTACGGCTGCGTATGGACTACTCCATGTACAACCGAATTCTCCCGGCTGTTTGCGAATAGCAATTGCTCGTTCGCTTCGGGCACCGTTCGGTCCGAAGGCACGTACACTGAACCAATTGTCGTCTGAGGCTGATGCCATGATCGTATGATTGGTCGCTGAAGTCGTTCCGATCGAATCCATGTACACGGCTCCGAGCATATATACTTCATAAGACGTCGCTCCCGGCACCGGATCCCACATGAGATTCAGCGAATCGGGACATGCCCAGTTCACTTCAATGTTGGCCGGCACTTCGATGATCGAGAAGTTTTCATCGCTTTCATCCGATTGCGCGCCTCGTGAAACCCGGATGCGGGCCTCACCGGAGAGGGTGTTGGGAACATTCCAGTTCGCGGAGCGTTCTGTGGCGGGCGCAGTACCGAAACTGGTCCATGCTCCACCATTGTCCGTCGTGTATTCCAGAGTAAAATCACCGGAGCCTTCTGCAGCATCCCAGCGAATACGTTCGTTGGTACCTGGGTACAGTCCTTCTCCACCAACCGGGTAAGTGACGCGAATATCATCACGCACGAACTCGTAAACCAAAAAATAAGTTTGAGGCCCTTGTGGAACGCTGTAGCCGTCGACGGAAATAGTGTAGGTTCCTGTGAGCGGAGAATCAATGGTCACTTGTTCCACATTATTGAGATTGTCCACACCGGGCACGGCGTTCTGATCAAGCGTGGTAGCATTCGGGAATGGGTTCAGGACCCATGGATTGAAAGTAACCAATCCCGGATCGGTGACCTGTAGATTCAGGTTGTTGACCAATGCGACACTTGCGTTGGGTGCTCCTTCGTAATCCATCCAGTAGAGCATGATCTTCAGTTTGGTTACACCGCTTGGAATGGAGAGCGTATGCGTATTTGTTGTGTTCTGAGTGATCGTGTCGATGATATATGTGCCCTGATCAAGGACGTCATAAGCCTTGATTCCGTTGATTCGTCCCCAGCCGTATTTGAAGTCGGGACCAGGGTTCCCAAGATCTTCAGCCGTATTCAGGATCGCGGCTTTGATCAGTCCTGATGGTGGATTGGCACCTCCGTTCAGTTCACGGTAAGCCTGGTACAGTTGCGTAATGGTTCCGGCAACGCCCGGACAGGACATGGAAGTTCCGGTTTTCGATTCGTAAGTGTAATCCGAAATGGTCGACATCACATTGGTTCCTACAGCGCAGATATCCGGTTTGATGCGTCCGTCAGTGGCAGGTCCGCGACTGCTGGAGTTGCTCAGTCCGTCTGTGCTGGTCAGGTTTCCGACAGCAATCACATTCTTTCCGGATTTGTGTCCTCCGGTAATGTTACCCCAACCTGCACCTGCACCATAACCACAATCAGAGGTTCCGGAGTTTCCGGCAGAGAAAACGTGTGTCAGCGAAGGAAGATCGTGGATCTGTTCATCCAACTGGCTGGCACGCGAGTCGTAACCGCCGTTGCAGCCTGAGCTGTAACTTTTCGATGTGATCACAAGGTCCTGAGTGGCATAGAGGTTCGGCACATCATCGTAATTGTCGTTGTTGCTGTTGAACACCAACAAGTGTGCACCAGAGGCCATTCCCTTGTAGCGAGGATTCAGGTTTCCGGCTCCCATGATCGTTCCCGCAACGTGATCTCCATGATTGTTGGAGTCACTGAAGGAACACCCTGTACAGTTGGATTGATCAATGCGTCCTTCGTAGTCAATATGGTCGCCAATATAACCGTCGTCCTGCATCATCACTGTTACACCTGCTCCGTTGAATTGTAACCCGGAGGCATAATCGGTGGCCAGCATATTGCTTCGGTGATCCGTGCGTCCGTCAAGGTTATCGGGTTCTTCCGGCGGAGCAACATATTCGAAATAAAAGAACTCCGGGAGCTGATACAGGGCTTCCAGTCTTGACAGCGGTACGCGGATACGGATGGTATGCGATGTGCCGGCATGAAGAACCTCCGCACCGAAAGTCGTTAGTGTTGCTTCGGCAGCAGACGTCTCAATGCCATCATAGTACATGGCATTCAATTCCACGGATGTCGTTCCGAACAGGGCCCAGTGAGGAGCATTCTCCCGGTAGACATCCGGGGAAAGTTTGAAACGGGTTTCAATCGGATGAAAAGCTGTACACCCTTTTGAGGAAAGGACGCTCATGTTGGCTCCGGTAGAAATGCGAGCAAAAAAAGCATTGTTCGGAATGTAATTCAACAACTCGACCCCAGCGGTAAACAGTGCAGACTTGTCATTACGGGTTGGGATCGCATCGAATTGAACGAGACGATAATAATGACCTTCAACAACTTCTTCCGCGGAATAATCGTGTGCAGGAGCCCCCTGAACGATTGCCGGTTGAAATGTGCCGGTTTTGAACAGGATCGGGTGAACTTCCTGGGCATTTAAGGTTAATGAACAAAGCAAAGCGATTGCCGGCAGAAACAGGTGTTTGGCAGTCATAAGCGCATGGATTTTAGTCTTTCAGACGGCAAGATAACGAAAAGATGTACGCCGGAAAAGATTCTATTCGAACAATGGGCAGCTGGAAGTGGAGTTTCGTTCGGGCTTGCAAGTGGTCAGTCGCAGCGAGATTTCATGCGTGTTTTGGGCGGCCAGTTGGACACTTGAAAGGGTATAATCGAACGAGTAGGTGATAGAGAATTGCTCTTTGATCTTGAGCGATGCAAAGATCATGAGGGCGTCCGTATTTCGATAACCGACACCAAATCCGAGCAGATTCTTGTAATCCATGTGAAGGTTCAGGTCTACGGAAAGAGGTCCGCTTGGCGGGATTCTGAGGTTGAAAGCAGGAAGCAGGGAAATCGTTTCCTTGATCCCAAGTCGGTAACCGGCATTTAGTTTGGTGTGAAAGCGCTGCCGCGACTGATTCCCGATGTTTTCCCAGCGACTTGGGATGAGGTTCTGAAGCGTCAGTCCGATCCAGTAGTTCTTATCGTTGAACCATGCTCCGAAACTGGCATCCGGAGCAACAAAAGACCCTTGTTGTGCCACCGAAGGGTCGGGGTCGATGGTGTGCACTGTTGACGGATCATATCCCATTTGAAAGGCCCCGGCATACAGCCCCAGAGAGAGACGTTTGTCAGCAGTGAAATTGAAATGAGCGGCGTACGCCAGGTTGATCCGGTTGATCCCGAACTGACCAATCCTGTCTGTTTCGAATTTGAATCCAAGACCTTGGCGGGCAGCAAGGTATTTTTTGCGCCGGGTATCGAGCGGAACACTGACTGTCAGAAAACCACTCCGGGGTGCGCCTTCAAAACCCACCCACTGGAGACGATAGAGCGTATGGATGTCTACACAACGCTTGATGCCTGCATGTGCCGGATTTCCGGCAAACTGGTGAAAATACCACTGTGAATATTGCGGCAATTGCTGACTGTTCGCGTTCAGCGCAAACAAACAACAAAAGAAGATCAGCCAGCGTTGCAACATCAGTGAATCAGGGTTATGGTTCCTTTCAGGATCTGCTTGCCGTCATTCAGCAAGTCGATCACGTAGTAAAACACGCCTTCCGTGGCCTGACGACTCTTCAATGATCCGTCCCAGGATTTGACCTTGGAATAACCCGTTGTCTGGAAAACAAGTTGCCCCCAACGATCGTATATGTTCACCGCGTTGTTGGGGTACAATTCAATGCCTTTGATCACCCAGGTATCGTTGAGGTTATCTCCGTTGGGTGAAAAAGTATTGGGAATATCAAGATCCTGGGAAACTGTAATGGTCAGGTAATCGGTAAGGGTACATCCGTTTTCGGTAGCCGTCAGCGAAATGACGATCGTTTCGTCCGTATGGCAGATGGTATTCAGCGAATTGGGGTCATTGAACAAATAGGCCGGCGACCAACCGAATGAGGGGGCACTTGTTTGTCCGTTGAGGGGAACCGCTTCGCCGGACGCCACCGTCACATCTTCGCCGGCATCCACACTAAAACTGTACACGCTTACCGCATTTGCATCCACCGAAATGATCTCCGGGCAAACCAGGTAGCAGGAAGTTTCTACGGTTACAATATCACCATCGGACAGGCCGGATGTTTGAAAATAGGGAACTGTAGTAACAGCCGTGAGATTTCCGTTTATGTACCAGTTGAAAGCGCCGGTATCCGGACAATCGGCCAGGGTAGCATCAAAGTAAACAACATCATTTTGACAAATGGAAGAACTGCTCTGATTCACTCCGATGACAGGTGCAGGACGGTCAACGGCAGTGCCTGAAATACTGACGTCAAAAGTGCATTCGGCCGGACTTGTGATGCCGGCGCCATTGTTATCACCATCCACTACCACCATGTACGTGGTATTGGCAGCAAGTCCCGTGGCAGATAGGGTAAAATTGCCGGTGGCGTTTGACACACAATTCCCTAATTGCGTGTACGATCCTGAATTACAAGGCACTGTTGCCTCAAGGATGGTCGCCTGAAGTTCATTGTCCTGTCCGGCATTTGTTTCAAATACAAGATTGGTGAAATCAACCAGGACATCGCCGCCGGAATTATTGGTAGTGAAGGAAAACCAGATGGTATTATCGGTAGCAAAGCAAAAATTGAAGTCATCTTCGCATCCGGTACAAAAAGTTACGTTGGCTCCGATGTTATTGGCTGAAAAAATCTGGCCGGGACATAACTCAAGAGCGTTCGAACATGCATTATAAGGTTCTTGAGCAGTGGCAGAAATCGACCCTGAAATCAGCATTAACAAAAAAATAACAGGACGTAGCATGCCGATTGAAAACCCTTGTTTTTTCTGGTAATTTAGGCAAATTTAAGATAATTTTGCCGATCGGTAATTCGGATTATCCTGCAACCTGACCTGTTCTGGCATAATAATGGAAGATGCCGACACTGTTTTGAAAATCATTACTTATGAAAAGAAGTATTACTCTCGGAATATTTTTACTCTTCACGGCGTTATCGTTCGGTCAGAAACTGGATTATGACAACGACTCGAAATGGTTTTTCGGGTTCAACGCGGGAGGAACATGGAATACGACTGATGTCAAGAACAAAACCAACCTAGGATGGGGCTTGATCCTTGGTCGTTCATTCAACTACAATTACGGCAAGAAGATGAGTTTCGATCTGCGCCTGCGTTACCTTGGTGGTAACTGGTACGGACAGGATTACGACACGACTAATGTGACAGGAAATTCATTGTACCCTGACGGAGGTGTGATCAAGGATCATTACGACACACTCGGATACACGATCAATAACTTCAATACCGAGGCACATGAACTCGGGCTGGAACTCGTATTGCACATTAACAGCCTTCGCGAAAAGACAGGTTGGGATCCCTATATTTTCGGAGGGGTAGGATTGGCATGGGCTAAGACGTATACGGATCTGTACTCGCAGGATTCTCTGGATGCCAATAATGCCTTTTATCCCTACAGTGCAAATGGGATGACCAAAGCAGAATGGAATGCCTTGTCTGATGATGCCTATGACACACAGCTTGTGGGCAACAATGGGAAATACCGATTGAATGTTGTACCGAACATCGGGATAGGACTGGCTTACCAGGTAGGGCCTAAGTTTTCGATCGGCCTCGAACATCGTACGATGTTCTACCTCCAAAATGATTTTGATGGTTTTGCGGGAACGTCTACAAAGTGGGGAATGAAGAACGACATCTACCACTACTCCGGACTGAGCCTCAAATTCCATATCGGACGAGGAAAAACTTATACGGATGTCAATAACAATACAAACACAAATACCAACAACCTGAATGGAGGTGGTGGGTGCAAAACACCTGTGGTTACTATCCGCAAGCCAAATGACGGAAGTGCTTCGTCCAGTATTCGTGAGTACAATTTCGAAGCAACGGTTTCAAACGTGGCAGGACGAGACAACATTCACCTGTATGTAAACGGATCGGAAACCACGAACTTCACATTCAACCCATCTTCTGGGAAACTGGAAAGTAAGATCTTGCTGAACGATGGCTTTAACCGCGTTCGTCTGGAGGCATCGAATGCTTGTGGAGATGACCAGAAACTTGCCAGAATCGAATACACGAACTGTATTCAGCCGCAAGTACAATTCACGAATCCATCGGCTGGAACAATGACTGTTTCAACACCAACGTTCACAGTCAATGCGTCGGTATCCAATGCAACTTCTGTGGAGTACCAGATCAACGGGATGAACTCCAGCAACTTTTTCCTGAATGGAAATAATTTCAGCAGCACGACAGCTTTGCGTCCCGGGGCGAATACCCTTCGCATTTTTGCACGCAACGAATGCGGAACCGACGAGCAAACGGTTACGATCAATTATTCGGACTGTACTGCGCCGGTAGTTTCAATTCTAAGTGGAACAGGGACTATTCGTGTTACGGAGCCGGTATATAATGTACAGGCCAGCGTGGCGAATGTAGATGGTAAATCGAACATTCAGTTTACGATCAACGGGGTGAATAAAGACTTCTCGTACAATACTTCGACCCGTACGATGAAGGGTAATGCAACATTGTCTCCGGGAATCAACACAATTGTAATTACGGCAACGAATGCGTGCGGAACCAATTCTGCGACAGTTCGGGTTGAGTATGCACCATGTGTTCCACCGACCGTGAACTTCATCGACCCGGCAGGAGCCAGTGTTACGGTGAACACAAATACATACCAGATCAAAGCACAGGTAGATAAGGTGACATCTGCAAGTCAGATCCAACTGAAAGTAAATGGAATTGTTCGTATCGGTGGTTCGCTCAACCCGACAACACATGTGTTCACCCATTCCGTGTCATTGAACGACGGATTGAACACGATTGAGATCTCAGCGACCAACGAATGTGGTTCGGGAAATGCTACGGCGAAGATCACCAAGCGTGCATGTCTCGGCCCTCAGATTGCCATGGTACAGCCTGCAGGTCCGGTTATGACAGTGCAGAGTGGAACGCTTGCTTTCTCGGCAAAGGTGTTTAACATCTCCAATGCGAGCCAGCTTAAACTCTTTGTGAATGGAATGACTGTGCTGGGCGGTTCGTACAATGCTGGAACAAAGATGTTTACACATTCGATCAACCTGAAGGAGGGAGCCAATGCGATCAAACTGGTGGCGACTAATGATTGTTCATCACAGGAAGTAACCTATACTGTGACCTATACACCATGTGTGGCTCCGGTCATTACCATGTTGGCCCCTACAGCACCGACAACTTCGGAAGTAGGAACATACGAGGTACAAGCAATCGTTACAAATGTGACATCTGCGAACCAGATTCAATTGAAGGTGAATGGAACGGTTCTTTCCGGAGGTATGTTTGATCCGTCAACCGGTTTGTACAAGCACACGATCAATCTGAGTGAAGGAAACAATGCAATGTCCTTATCTGCGGACAACGGATGCGGAACTGACATGAAGCGTGGCTCGGTGAAATATGCACCATGTGTACCTCCAACCCTGGCTATGATCAGCCCAACAGCGGCAACGATCTCTTCAACAGATGGAAATGTGCAGGTGCAGGCGACCATCGGGAATGTGAATGCGTCGCAGATTCAATTGACAGTGAATGGTGTGGTGAAGACCGGCGGCACGTACAACACAAGCTCTGGTTTGTACCAGCACAATTTCACTGTAAGCGATGCCGTGAGTACAGTGGTTATTACAGCCACGACCGATTGCGGAACGGTTTCACATTCTTTTGTAGTGAAACATTCTCCTTGTCAACCACCAACCATAGCGATGATCTCTCCGAGAGCAACAACTGTCACATCCGAAACGGGTTCTGTACAGGTGAAGGCGACCATTCGCAACGCCAATGCGTCGCAGATCCAGTTGACGGTGAACGGAGTGGTGAAGCCAGGAGGAACGTATAATGCGAGCACCGGGTTGTATCAGCACAACATTACCGTTAGCGATGCGGTAAGCGCGGTGGCGATCAATGTTACAACAGATTGTGGTTCGGTTTCGCATTCGTTTACCGTGCGTCACTCGCCTTGCAACCCACCGGTGATCAACATTATTGCGCCAACCACTATGACAACAACCTCAGCTACGGTATTGTTGCAGGCGACTGTTTTCAATGTGACAAAAGCTTCCCAGATCAGCCTGACGGTGAATGGATCTCAGGTTACAGGAGCCAGTTTCAATGCAACAACCGGTATCTATGAGAAGGCGGTGCCCCTGAACATGGGGAACAACGCCATTACGATCATGGCCATCAATGATTGCGGAAAAGAGCAGAAAGACCTTGATGTGAACCGGGGAGAAGAGCAGCAGATCACGATCTGTCACTACCCACCGGGCAATACAGGAAACCCGCAGCAGATTGAGATCCCGTTGTCTGCCTGGCCGGCACATCAGGCACACGGAGACGTCCTGGGACCATGTCCGACCACGAACAACTCGGGCAACCCGAATACGGGAACCGGAATCGGCATCGGTGGTTCGGGAGGAAGCACTGGCGGAACCGTAACCGGGGGAGGATCTGATCCTGGCTCCGGCGGCGGAGAAGAAGGTGGCGGCGAAGAAGGCGGTGGAGACAACAAAAGTGGAGACGACGATGGCGGAAAGAGTAAGATTGAAAAGCCCGGTGAAATCAAGCCCGCAGACGTAAAGCCGAAAGAAGGTGACGGAAGCAAAAAAGACGGGAAATAGCATTACAAACCAGAAGGAAGAGCCGCTCAGATTATTCGGGCGGCTTTTTCTTTTCTCATCTGCGGTACTGATCTTTTCCGAATTATTTTCAATAGTCGCTGGAACTAACTATATTCGCACACTTATTCAGATTCAGAAAAAAGAAAAATGGCAATAATTGGAAAAATCAGAGAGAAGTCGTGGTTACTTCTCGTGCTTGTGGGGGGAGCTTTGCTTGCCTTCATCCTGACCGATTATCAGAAAATTACCGGTGGAACAGAGTTCGAGTACGGTTACGGTACAGTGTATGGCGAAATGGTAGACATGGACGCCTTCAATCAGGAGGTGAACCTTGCGCAACAAAATGCAGATATGCAGGCAGATCAGCAAGGCCAGCCGCACCAGCCGGTTGATCGTGGAGCCGTTTGGACATCCTTCGTAGAGAACCTTATCCTGGAAAAGGAGTTCGCAGCACTCGGGATCGACGTATCTCCGGCGGAGTTTGATGCTTACCTCTATGGAAAGCAGGGATTCAAGGTGCTTTCGGAAATCGAAAGCCAGTTCAAGGATTCTATGACAGGGCAGTTCAACGAAAAGTTGCTCCAGTCGACCATCGAACAATTGGAAGGTTCCGATAATCCGGAAGATGTACAGCGTTGGGAAACCAGTAAGAAGTACTATACGGATCGCCGTAAGAAGGAAAAATACTTTGATATTCTTGGTCAGGGGCTTTACGTGACCAAACTGGAAGCGAAGAATGAATACGTTGCTCAGAAGGAAACAAAGAGTGTTTCGTATGTGTTCAAGCGTTATACGGATATCAAAGACGACGAAATCGATGCTTCAGAAGCAAAATTGAAAGCGTACTTCGAAGAGCACAAAAACGAAATGAAGTACCAGAACCGCGTGTCGTCACGTGAAGTGAAGTACTTTGATGTCGTGATTGAGCCATCTAAAGCCGATTCAAACAAATTCAACAGTGAGTTGAAGAAGATCAAAGCTGACTTTGCAAATGCAAAGAATGATTCTACGTTTGTGATTGAGCATAGTGATGTACGTTTCTTCTCCAGTTCACACATGGCGACATTCCGTCCCGAGAAGGATGAGAAGGCACGTCAAGGGTTGACATTCCCTCAATACATGGATTCTGTGTTCCAGAAGGCAGCGGTGGGTGATGTAGTAGGACCTTATGAAGACAATGGAAATACACGTATTGCCAAGATTCTCGACTTCAATGAAAACCTGTTGACAGCTCGTCACATTCTGATTGCCGCACCGCGTGAAGACGCTGCGGCTGTTGAAAAGGCACAAAAGAAAACAGATTCATTGATGGCGTTGATCAATTCAGATAACTTCGAGGAATATGTGATGAAGTTCTCTGATGATCCGGGATCAAAGAATACCGGTGGTAAGTACGAGGATTTCATGGATTACGAAATGGTACCGGAGTTCAGCAATTTTGCGAAGGATGAGCCAATCGGAAAGATCGGATACGTTCAAACAAATTACGGATTCCATATCATGGAAGTGTTGGAGCGCAAGCCTGTACATTACCCGGTACTGGCGATCATTCAGAAAACGCTGAAGGCGAGTGATGAGACCATTGATGACAAAGATGCCGAAGTAGACAAGTTGATCTACCAACTCAATGATGAACTGGCATTGAAAGATAATGGTCGTGCACGCGTGACCCTGTTTGATACGATTGTAAATCGTGCGGGATACTTTGCACGTTCCCTGAACATCGAAGAGAACAGCCCGAAATTGTACGGTTTCAACTCGAAGATCACAGAAGACAAGATTTTGGAACTGGCTTTCGGAGAAGGCGCTGAGGTTGGTGATCTGATCAAAGCTCCGGTGAAAGAAGGTAACCGTTACATCATCGCGATCCTTTCATCGATCAAGAACAAAGGCGTTGCAGAGTTCGAGGATGTGGAAGCTGCCGTTGAGCGTGACTACATTAAAGAACAGAAAGCGAAACGTTTGAAAGCGCAAATGCTGAAAGCGAAATCATTGAAGGAACTGGAGTCCAAACTGGGGCTGACAATTGAGAAAGCTGAAATTACATTCGCGAACCCACAATTGCCAAAAGCTGGTTACGAGCCGGAAGTGGTTGGCGCATTGTTCTCAGGCTTGAAAGATGGAGAGCGCACACTTCCGCTGGAAGGAAACAGTGGCGTATTTGTCGTTCAGATCGAGAAAACAACAAAGGCACCTGCAGCTGCCAACTACCAGGTAGAGCGTGACGCTTTGCAAACAGACATGACACGTAATGTACAGTCTTCTGCAACCCGTGCGTTGACGAAACTTGCTGACGTGGTAGATAACCGTCGCTTCTTCGAATACAATATTCGCAAGTAATAAAGCGAAGAAAGAATTGAAAAACCGTGGTGACCGAGCGTAGTCGAGGTCACCACGGTTTTTTTATGCAATAGCATACGCTTTTCCCGGAAGACTTCTAATTACGCCATCCATTTCAAGACGAAACAGTTCGGTGTTCAGAAAGGAAATGGGCAGAGCGGTTTTGACCGAAATGATATCGATTTGAGATCCGGGTGCGTTCGCGATCACTTCCACAATTTGCTGTTGCTGTGCGTTGAGCTGCTGGAACATGCTACGTTGCACTTGTTCTGTTTTGGCATCGGTTTTCCAGCCCATCATCCGGAGAAAATCTTGCGGAGAGGAGAGCAGGTGTGCTTGTTGTGAGGCAATGAGCGCATTGCAACCTTCGGAAGTTGTCCGGGTTACGTTTCCGGGAAATGCAAATACGTCCCGGTTGTAATCATTTGCCAGTTGAGCGGTAATCAGCGAACCGCCCTTGTTCTTGCTTTCCACAACAATGGTGGCATCGCAAAGCCCCGCGACAATCCGGTTGCGTTTCGGAAAGTTTTCGCGATCGGGATCTGTTCCCGGAATGAATTCTGTGACCAGGCCACCGTTGGACAACATGGATTTAGCGAGTGCGCGATGTTCACCGGGATAGATGCGATCCAATCCGTGTCCGAGTACGCCGATGGTCGGAACATCAAATTCGAGGCAAAAGCGGTGAATACTCGCATCAATTCCTT
This sequence comes from Crocinitomicaceae bacterium, assembly GCA_050300995.1. Lineage (GTDB taxonomy): Bacteria > Bacteroidota > Bacteroidia > Flavobacteriales_D > Crocinitomicaceae > UBA4466. Next base: position 21,684 of record JBNKYR010000009.1, read on the forward strand.
TTGCCAATCCGCTGACAACGGTTACATCAGTATCCTGAAGGGATTCGATAAAGGTCCGGCAAAGCTCATTTCCATAAGGTGTGGCATTGCGTGTACCCACCACAGCAACCATTTTCGGTGAATTGTAGTTGAAATTTCCCTTGCTGTAAAGGAGTAACGGAGCGTCCGGGCAGTTGTTCAGGCGTCGTGGAAAATTGGCGTCTGTGTAGTAAACAGCCTGGATCGAATTTCGTTCCATGTGTTCGACCACCGAAACTGCTTTTTCAAGGGCTGATTCCCGTTCCATTTCGTGTACAAATCGGTTCGTTAAACCGGCAGATCTGGCAAGTTCGGAAGCACTCAATGTGAAGATCTCTTCCGGTGAATCGAATAGATTTAAAAGTGCCCTTGCACGGATTGGTCCGACCCCATAAATAAGGCTTAGCCCGATTTGAAAGTGTAGGTAGGTGTAGTTCAAAATAATTGGTATTTTAGGCTACTTGAATTTACGAAAAACTCTTGATGAAAACCTTGCTATTACTTCTATTTTTTCTACCTGTTTTCGGCTTTGCTCAGGTGACCGGAACGGTGGTGGAAAAGACCTCACGGGACCCCATCTACGGTGCAAAAATTATTGCATCTACGGGTGAAAAGACGCTGACGGATATCGATGGCCGATTTTCTATTTCCCCTTCAGCCTACCCTAGCACATTGGTGATTTCAGCACAAACATTTGTCAATGATACGGTGGAGGTAACTGGCCCCGGAAAATTGACGATCGAATTGTCGGAGCCAATACAGGTGATCAAAACGGTGGTGGTGACTGCCGGACGAAGAAAACAGGAAGTGGAGGATGTTCCGATTTCAATGGAGATCATTCGTCCTGAATTATTTGACAATAAAGGATTGACCGACCTCGAACAGGCTGTCGATCAAAGTCCGGGAGTATATGCCATGGACGGCCAGGTAAGTATCCGCGGAGGAAGTGGTTTCGCGTATGGTGCGGGAAGTCGGGTGTTGTTGTTATGGAATGGGATTCCGATCATTTCCGGAGATGCCGGAGACGCCAAGTGGAATACGGTGCCGATTGAATGTGCCAATCAGATCGAGGTGATCAAGGGAGCATCATCGGTGCTTTACGGAAGCGGCGCCCTCAACGGAATCATTTCGCTCTCGGAAAGAGAGCCGGATACAAAAGGCCAGCTTCGTGCGAAGATTCAATCGGGAGTGTACGACAACCCGCGTCGGGCTTCGCTCAAATGGTGGTCGAAAAACCCGGTGTTCTACCAGGGCGAAGTATTTTATGGAAAGATGTATCGACGCTTCGGTTATACCATTTCTGTCAACGGTTTTTCCAACAGCGGATACAAGCAGGGCGAAGAGGAAAATCGTGGGCGTATTACCGGAACCCTGTTTTTCCGTCCTGAGAAGTTTGAAAAGCTTAAAATAGGAGTGGGATATAACATCCAGTACCAGCGCACAGGGAATTTCATTATCTGGCAGAGCGACACATTCGCTTATACCCCAAGTGGTGGTGCGGACACCAACGATCCGGCATCAACCTTGACGGTTAACACAGGGCTTACGATGAACATCGACCCGTACATTAAGTTCTACGACAAGAAAAACAACCTACACACATTGAAAACGCGGTATTACTATGTAGACCGCAACAACATCACAAACTCTTCTCAGTCGACCAATTCCGCAATCATGTATGCGGATTATCAATTCCAGCGAAAATGGAGTAAGGGCACGGTGCTTACCAGTGGTGCTACCTATATACGGGATGATGTGACCTCGAACCTTTTCGGAGATCACTTCTCCAACAATGCCGCCTTGTATACCCAGTTGGATCGCCGGTGGAATAAATTCGATATTACCGGTGGAGTTCGCTTCGAATACTTTGAGCAGGATGGAAAGCGAGGCGATTCCGATTTCTACTTTGGGAACGATACCTCAACGCTTGCAAAATTGCCGGTGTACCCGATCCTTCGTCTCGGAATGCATTACCAGTTATTCCGGTTTACGCACCTGAGAGCATCTTTCGGTCAGGGTATCCGTTATCCTTCAGTGGCGGAGCGCTACACGCAGACGTCTGTCGGATCATTGAACATTTTCCCGAATGAGGCTCTTCGTCCGGAGACCGGTTGGGCGGCGGAAATTGGTGTAAAACAAGTACTACGCATCGGAGAGAACTGGAAAGGGCTCTTGGATGTTGCCGGATTTATCAACCAGTACGATAACATGATGGAATTCACGTTCGGAGTGTACATTCCGGACAGTGTAACAGTCGTGAGTATTAATCCGAGTGCATGGAATTACATCGGGAATTACGCCGGGTTCCAGGCAAGAAATGCTGAAAAGGCGCGTATTACCGGGCTCGAATTGTCATTCAACAGTCAGGGACAGATTGGAGAAGTGGAAGTGACATCGCTTTTGGGGTATACCTATATGCAACCGATCAGTCTGAATACTGACCCGGCTTACACGGCAACGTTCTCCGATTCGGGAACCACCATGCTGAAGTACCGCTTTAAACACATGGCAAAGGCCGACATCGAAGTGAAATGGAAAGGTGTTGCCGTTGGTTTCTCGACACGCTACAATAGTTTCATGTCAAACATCGACAAGACCTTTGAAGAAGGGGTTCCTCTGGCGGACGGATCGGTAGTACAGATTCTGCCGGGCCTAAAGGAGTACCGTGCGGAGCACAATAAAGGTGGGCTTGTATTTGACGCACGGATCGGTTACGAGTTCATGAAGCACTACAGAGTGGGTTTCATGGTGAGCAATCTTCTGAATAACGAATATGTGTCACGACCAGGAGACGTGCAGGCTCCGCGTACTTATTTATTACAATTGCAATTGAAATTCTGATGCGCATCGCAGGGATCATACCGGCCAGATACGGATCTTCCCGCTTCCCGGGTAAGCCACTCATTGACCTGAAGGGTAAAACCATGATCCAGCGGGTGTATGAAGGTGCCGCAAAATCTTCCCGCTTGTCGGAGGTGATTGTGGCGACAGATGACCAGCGTATTTACGATGTTGTGAAAGCATTTGGCGGCGAAGTGATCATGACGGCGGATCATCATGCTTCAGGTACGGAGCGCTGTGCCGAAGTGGCGGCACAGGTCGATGCAGATGTCATCATCAATATCCAGGGAGATGAGCCCCTGATTGATTTTCGGCAGTTAGACCAACTTTGTGCGGCGTTTGACGATGAAAGTGTTCAGATCGCAACTCTGGCGAAACCGGGAGTAAGCGAAGAGGATCGCCAAAATCCGCATCGGATCAAAGTAGTGACCGGAGAGAATGGTGATGCGCTTTATTTCTCACGCAGCCCGATCCCAAATACAGCCAATGCCAGTGCAAATGCTCTGGAGAACTATCCTTTTCTTCGTCATATCGGGGTGTACGCTTACCGGAAATCAACGCTTTTGAAACTGGCTGATCTGGAGCCAACACTGCTGGAACAGGTGGAATCACTGGAACAATTAAGGTGGTTGTATCACGGATTTTCGATCCGGGTGGTAAAAACTTTGATCGAAACACCGAACATTGATGTGCCTTCTGACGTAGACAAAGTACTGAAGGCCCTTTCCTAGGAGAGGCAATTTCGTTATTTTTGTAGTAATGACAACGATTGAACAACTTCTTGGAGATTTGTTATTGCGTCACAATTGTGTGATCGTTCCGTCTTTTGGTGGATTTGTAGCGCGTCAGGTTTCGGCCCGGGTCGACTACGCTTCGGGTAAAATGTATCCGCCATCAAAATCCTTGTTGTTCAACAAGCAGTTGATCAACAATGACGGTTTGCTGATCACCGAATATGCGCGAACCAATGAAGTAAGCTATGAAGAGGCTGGAAGAATGGTTCGCGAAAAAGTGCAGGACTGGAATACATCCTTGAAATCGGGTGCCCGCATTGAATTGGATCGGATCGGATATCTGTACCTGGATGCCGAGAAGAACTTGTGCTTTGAACAGGATCGCTTTTTCAATCTCTTGCTTGAGTCTTTTGGTTTAGGACAGGTGCATTTCCTCACGGAAGAAGATGTAAAACTGGTAGAGAAAACCGTTGCATTGGTGGAGGAAGAAGTTGCACCGCAAGTGGAGACAGAACCATTGAAAGTAGTTGCAGCACCGCAAGAGAAAAAAGTGACGGAACCTGTTCCGTTGAAAGTGGTCAGCACGAAGCCGGCGAAAGAGGAGCCGGTGGTGATCAAACCTTCCCGCAAAAAAGTATGGCGGTATGTGGCAGCGGCCTGTATTCTTCCGATCGCGTTCTATTCGGTATGGATTCCGATGAAAACGGATGTGCTGGAATCCGGTGTATTGTCCATTAACGACTTCAACCCGTTCCATACAGCATCTTCCGGTGCTTATGAAAAGCAGGAAGTGGAACTTCCGGATGAAATGGAGGAGCCTGCAATTGGCCTTGAAGAACAGGTGGATGGACTGGAAGGAGTAGACACGTATACATATGCTTATACTCCGGGAATGAATATTCCGGTGGCATTGGAAAAGAGGGAAGAATCTGTCGATGTCGTGAGTGAAAATGAAACTCCGGCACCGGTAACGGAGACCCCGGCCTTTTCGGCGAACACCATGTATTTCATCGTTGGGTGCTTCGGGATGGAAGAGAATGCAGTGAACATGGTTTCCAAACTGAAGTCGGAAGGTTTTGACGCTACCATTGTGGATGTGCATAACGGACTGCACCGAGTTTCAGCAGGAGGTGCCATTTCCAAAGAAGCTCTCGGTAAAATCAAATCAGCAGCAACAGCCGGAGGTTATTCCGGATGGATACTGAAATAAATCATCGCTTGAAGCGAAATCATACACAGACAATTATGAAAATGAAAGCACTGATATTCGTTGCTTGTGGCATCAGCATTTCATCATGGGGACAATTCGGGTATACCGAGCCAGGCTCCAATGCAGAGGACAGCGATTATAAATTCACAAAAATCGCGCATCTCGATGCAACACCTGTAGAAAGTCAGGGGTGGACCGGAACCTGTTGGAGCTTTTCTTCACTTTCATTTTTTGAATCGGAAATGATGCGCATGGGTGTGAAGGATCCGGATCTTCTTTCGGAGATGTACATCGCACGGAAGGCGTATGAAATGAAGGCTGAAAAATACGTTCGGCTGGATGGAAAAGGGAATTTTTCGGAAGGCGGCGAATTTCATGATATTCCTGCGGTGATCAAACGTTATGGGATTGTCCCGCTGGGCGTGTACGACGGCTTGAATTACGGATCGGAAAGGCACGATCACAGTGAGATGTTCAGTGTTTTGAACGGAGCTGTTCAGGGCTTGATTGAACACATGGAAGGCGATCATTTCGAAGCGTTGACGCCAGCATGGAAAAATGCGATTACCGGAATTCTTGATGCGTATTTCGGGAAGGATATTGAAGAATTTGAGTGGAAAGGGAAGAGGTATACCCCGAAATCGTATGCAAAATCGATGGGGTTGGACATGGATGATTATGTTTCACTGACGTCCTTCACCCATCACGAAATGAACAAGCCGTGTTTTGTGGCAATCCCTGACAACTGGGCCTGGGGTTCAAGTTACAATGTTCCGTTGAGCGATTTGACCAAAGTATGTGAGTACGCACTGAAACAAGGATATACTGTTCTATGGACTGCCGACGTTTCGGAGAAAGGGTTTAGCTTTGGTAACGGACTGGCCATTAATCCGACAGATCCTTCTACAATTGATGTGAGCGGTCGCGACAACCATAATTTCTCTGATGGCGGTGCCAACAAGATCTCAAACGCATTTAAAACACCTGTGGACGAAGTGGAAGTAACGCCGGAAATTCGTCAGGAAGGATACGAGAACAAAACAACGACGGATGATCACCTGATGCACATTGTAGGCCTGTACAAAGATCAGAACGGGAAGAACTACTTTCTGGTGAAGAACTCATGGGGAACCAGCAACTATCCGAAGGGTTACCTGTACGTATCGGAAAGCTATTTCAACTGGAAGACGATCATGATCGGTCTGCACAAAGATGGGCTCTCCAAATCCATGAAAAAGCAGTTGAGTATCGCTGAGGATTAATCAAGAAGGTCATCAGGCCTCTTGTTAACGGGAGGCTTCAGCCAGCACAGTAAAAATACAAGGCAGGGAATCAGCGGCAGAAGATAGAGCATATTGAAGCCCAGCATTGCCACACCCATCCGTAAAAGAAACATTCCTGCGTATACGGCAGCGGCAAAAAGAATTGCTTTGTGAATGTTCTCCTTTTGATGGTAATCAAACAGGATTACAAGGGGAAATAACTGGATCAGCGGAACAAATTGGAGTAAAGACTCCATGGTCATTGCTGGTAGAATTCGTAGCTGTACTCCTCGATGTGGTCCGGTGTGGTACCGATATAGAACTCTTTTCTTACGAGCAGGCCATCTTCGTACTTGTAATAAATGATTTCTTCCTTTTCATAGGATAGTTCTCCCCCCATAACCAGTCTTGTTGTTTGTGACTCCATGGAGATTTTTCCGTCTTCGTGACGCCCATAGGTGAAGGAATAGTAGTTATGGTCATCATCCCTGAAGTGAGGGCGGTACAATGTTTTCTTAACGAGTTGACCATCTTCATAGATGTACGATTCACTTGTTCCCTTGTGCTTTTTCCCGGCATCATCATAGTAAGAACCATTCATTTCAAGGATACGCCCATCTCCGTCATAGGTATAAATAACCGTTTCTTCGATGCCGTAGTAATGGTGATAGGTCGTTTTTTTGGTGATGTTCCAGTTTTCGTCGTAAAAGAATTCTTCCGTTATCCCGTTTGGCCCGCTTCCGTAGATTTTCAGAATGGAATCATTTTCCGCATAATCGAAATGACGCGTGTCAAGAACGTAGCCGTTTGATTTCACATACATGGTCCAATTGCCTTTTTCATCAAACTCATAGTACCTGTAATCACGGTGTGCTCCATCGAGAGCACTGGTTGTCCAACTGGTAAGATGCCCCTGTCGATCCAGGGTATCAATCATCAGCATCTCAGTTGCCATTGATTCAGGAGCAACTTTCCGGATGGTGGTTCGTTTCACATGAATTTGTTGTTGACCAAATGCGCCAAGGCTACAAAGGCCAAAAGCAAACAAGATGTATCGGAGTGTCATAGGTGGTTATTTCGCTATCAAGATACGAAATAGACGAGTAAATCGCCTAGCTTTTCAGGATGCGCAGGTACTCCTGCCATGGGCCTACCTGGTCTTTATACTGCACAGCCATGATCCTGTTGACCTGTGCAATATGGTTCAGATCGTGAACAACCCACGTGGAGAGTAATTGCCGGAGGGTAACAGGACCAAGTGCCGGGTGAATCCCGGGAAGGTCCATGTGTTCTTCGGACAGTGCGAGTGACTGCAATGTTTCCAGGTTGATCTTCCGGAGCCTGGCGAATTCATGAAGAAGTTCGTTAAGCGTTTTTCCCTTGCTGCTTTCAAGTTGCGCAAAACGATCAAAAGGGTTGAAGGTTTTGTCATCAGCATTGCTGAGGATAATCTTTGTTCGCGTGATCCAATCTGCTTTTTCTCCATGGAGGAGATGGCCAACCACATCGAAAACCGACCAGGTCTCTCCTCCTTCAGTCAGTCGGGTCCATGTATCGGGAAGATCTTCCAGTTGTGTCCGCAACACTTCCGGAGTTCGTGAAAGAAAAAATACAGCGTGTTCAAGGTTGAAATCCATACAGGAAAATTATCAGTGATGGTCCAAGGTACTAAATAAACGTTTACCTGTGGCAGCATCAAAAAGCTGAAGATAATCGCCACCCATCTCATGTCCGAACAGAGCAAGAACATTTCCGAATTTCCTCAGGTGAACGCGGTTTCCGTATTTACTGTGTTCAACGATGAGTTGTTCTACATCCGCCTGCCAGACCTCATTTCCGGTTTTGAGGTCAACGCAAACGAGATCGCTCCCCGAAGCAATATTGCAATAGGCTGCAACATACAAACGGTTCCCGTCCGGAACAACTTCCAGCGAATTTCCGAGTGTGTGCATCACGGAGGGACTGTATTTCCAGACCGGAATCCTGCCTGTCGGAGGCACAGCTTCCAGCACCCAACCAGTAATGGTGTTGTTTTCCACCCGGTTTCCTGTGGTGAGTACCAGTGCGCCTGATTCTTCGCCCCCAATCACTACCTCCTGAAGTGCCGAGTGGTAATTGTGTTCATCTAACAGCGGATTCAGGTCCCACACAACTTCCGGAGTTCTTTTTTCGGAGGGATCGAGGAAAACGGAGTCTTCTTTCCAAAGGATGCAGGCTGATGATTGAGCAAATAACCCGGATTGAATGAGCAGGAAGAACAACAGGGTGCGCATAAATGAATATTTGCGTTTGATACACTCCTGTATCAAATCCGTTTAATTCCGGATGCTGTTTTGTCAGTTTCTTCCGAAGATGACATCCACCCGACGGTTGGCTGCACGGTCAGCAGCTGTTTGTTCAGGGAATACGATAGGCAGGGTATTGCTATAGCCCTTGTAGCTCATTCGTTTCTTGCTGATCCCACGCCCCTTCAGGTATTTGTACACCACTTTTGCACGCTTCTTACTGATCCGCATGTTGTTTCCACAGCATACATGACCTCGGATGTGTACGGTCAGATCAGGATATTTAGCCAGTGTATTGTACAGTTGTTCAAGGCGAGGCTGTGAACCTTTCTGAATGGTGTTGCCTCCCCCTTTAAACGCTATCGGGATGATGATCGGCGTGTTGACCGAAATCTCCTCGATCTTGGGTACCTCCGGCGTTGATTCGCTCACCATGGCCACATCATTTTCAACGGAAGAGACGTCCGAGATTCCGCCCTTCATGTCGCCTTTGTGGTAATACAGATCAACCCTGCTCCAGTTGTAGGGGGAGAAATTCAACATGATCTTATGGCGACCGTAATTGTTGATGATGATCTCTTCGTCTCCGAAATCAAACCATCCCATCAGTTTATCAACCCGTTGCTGTGCGAGCGCTTTGTTCGCTTCCGCAGTACCCTCTATGTCAGCAAAGGCATTCACCTCAATAACCTGGATGTGGTAATGCGCGATAAGATTCTTGAATTCTTCTATTTTTTGAGATGTATAGCCGGTGGGCTCAGCACTATCCTCTTCAAAATAAAAGGAAACCATTTCAACCGTTCCATAGGAAAGGGAAGAGATGAGAAATACGGGAATAAGTAGTAATAATCGATACATGGCCCTTGATTAAACGGGAAAGGTAGCGCAAAGGTTTCAGCTAAATATATGGATTTAGCAATTCAAAATCAAGGAAATCACTTTCGGACAAAACGAAAGACCCCTTCCCCGAATGTCAGATGATAGAATCCGGAAGCCAGTTGACGGACATCGACCCTGAGCCATCCGCTTCCGGTTTCTTCAACCGGTAGTTCAAGGTTTGGACGTCTGCCAGAGGCATCCAGGATTTGAAGTTCTTCAGGTGAGGCATCTCCGGCAAATACAAAAAGAAAATCACTGGTTGGATTCGGAAAGAGAATGGATCCGGAACTCTGGTCACGCGTGACTGCCTGAACCGAAGAGTAACGAACACTGCCGTCAAAATCAACCTGCCGGATCCGGTAATAGGATGTCCCGGGCAGCGGAGTTTCGTCAGTCAGCGCATAATCCTGAGGATGGTCAATGGTTCCAGCGCCATCCACCCATCCGATCGCCACAAAATTTTCACCGTCGGCGGAGCGTTCAGGAACAAAGTAGTCGTTGTTTAATTCGGATTGCGTTTGCCAGTTTAGTTGAACGGTCCGGTCAGTTGCTTCCGCAGAAAAGTCAATGAAATCTACTGGCAGAAGGAGCCCGCAATTGTCATCGGAAATAACGTCGGGCGCGTTGAAAACCTCCAGCGAAGACGTGACGCCTCCACCATACTCGATGCCGGAAGTATTGAGCTGGTAGAAAACAGGCATGAACTCATTGCCGTACTCGAAACTGAAGTAATAGCGGTAATCGTCTGTTGGTTCGGCAATCGAACCTCCGGCAAGATCGCAGCTCACATATTCCACGGCATAATAACGCCACCCGGGTCCGCTGTAGGTATTGTCCACAGACATCACCGACGATTGCCAGCCCATGCTCGGGGCATAAAAATGGACTTTCGGGAAAGCAAATTGAATGCGCTGCTCACTCATGACACAAAAGACCACACGCTCTGATTCTCCGGAACCAAAAATCTGTGAGACAACGTCGCCATCATTTGCTTCGCTGGCCCACACCGGCGGAATGCTAATGGAATTATCGAGCTCCAGTTCCACCCCTTTTTCGGCATTGTTGTTCCCGGAAGTGCCGGTATCCTGTCCGTAAGAAGTAGCTGCCGGCTGGTTCCAGAAGGAAATGCCACAAGGGATCATCACGGAATAGCCGTCATTGTCAGCACGGAAGGTGAAATCATCGACCCAGGCGAAAGGTGCGCCCGAAACGCCTCCTTCGAAAATCACGCGGAACTTAAAGCCGCTGTGGAAATAGGAAGCATCCACATTTGGAGTACTGCTGTAATAATAGTTTCCGGGACTGCTCGTGCTCTTGTAAGCGGTGAAACAGTAATAGTTGAAAGGCAGTGCCGATGAAATGTAATCGTCAGGTCCTGACCATCCGCTGGCCAGATCGTCTCGCATACTTTGAACGGTGATCCATGCCGATCCATCCCAGATCTGTAATTTCAGACGATCGGAAAAACTCCAGTTGTCGCCGCCGCCGGTTCCGGGAGAAGATGATTTTGCATAGAAACTGATCTTAAGGGATTCCTTACCGCTCATGTCAATCACCGGTGATTCGATGTACTCGTTGCGGTCCAAACGAACGTAATATACGTTGGACATGTTTGCCGGAAAAGCTTCCGTTTCATTGGTATTTCCATTCCACCCCCCGGAAGGGACCAAAGCCAGTGTCGCCCCGCCACCGAGCGTCCAGTCGGAGCAGCCGGTGCAGGCTTCGTCGCCATCTGTGCCGGCGTAATTTGGAGTGAGGTTGTTGTCGTTGAAATTGTCGGCCCATTTATAATCGCCTGAACTGCCACCACCACAAACAGCTACCTGATCGAGATAGAAGGTGGCCGACGAAGTGTTGGACCGGAAACGAATGTAAATCGTCTGTCCGGCATAGGCGTCAAGGTTAACAGTTTGGGGTGTACAAACGCCCGAGGTATTTGTCAGTGTAACAGTTTGTGCGAGTGTTGTTCCGCAGGAGGCCCCGGTGCGGATCTCCACTGCCGGAAAGCTGAACGTGTAGTTGAACGAATAATCGAACGTCAGATTGTAACCGGTTGAGGGGATGCTCAGCGCCATGCTTGTGATATAACTTCCGAAACCACTCAGACTGTATCCGTAATCGGAAGTACTTCCGCAGGGAGCAGCACTGGTATTGAAGGAGGATGCTGAGCCTCCACGACAGGCCGTGGGCCAGTTTGTCGTACTGATACTTGCAAACCCGGTCCCGAAATTATCGTCAAGCAGGCAGGAAGAACCACCGCCGCTGGCCAGGTCCACAGTTGGATCGTCGAAATAAAAAGTAGCCGAAGAAGTGTTGGATTTGAACCGGATATAGATGGTTTGTCCGGCATAGGCATCCAGGTTAACACTTTGTGGTGTGCAGGTCCCGGAGGTGTTTGTCAATGTTACTGTTTGAACAAGGGTTGTACCGCAGGTAGCTCCTGTTCGGATTTCTACGACAGGGAAGCTGAAGCCGTAATTGTAGGCATAACTGAAGGTCAGTTCATAGCCCGTGGACGGAATGCTGATTCCCTGAGTGGTAATGTAGCTTCCGAAACCGGTGAGGCTGTATTCGTAATCACTGGTTCCGGCACAACCGCCAATACTTGTATTAAAAGAAGATGCCGAACCTCCGCGGCACGCTGTAGGCCATTTGGTAGTACTGATGCTGGCAAAAGCAGTTCCAAAGTCGTCCTGAAACAACTGCGCATTTCCCGCCAGGGAAAGAAGGCAAGTCATGGAGAGGAGAAGCGTTCGTAGCATTTTCGGATAGATGAACCCTAAATGTACGAAATCTTCCTTTCAACCAAAAAACTGCAAGACGTTTACGAGGTTTTGCAGGTCTTGATACCAAACAGGGTATAAAGCGGACAAAAACGCACGAAAGCGGTGAGCGTGAAAATGCCGGCTACAACCAGCAAAATGATTCCCAGAATTCCCTGAACCCATCCTGCAAAGAAAGCAGTGACAAGTCCTGCAGCTACGATTAATCGCACAATGGAATCTGCGGTACTCATGTTCTTTTTCATCGTATGAATATTAGCGGGGAAACCCCCATTTCCCTTGGAATGTATGAAGTGTAAACAGGACCTTATGTAACCAAAGTTACAAAGTGAAGCTTAGGTCAGTGATCGGGCAAGTTCGCGTGTTTGTGCGTCGATTTGAATATAGTCTTCGATCGTTGGATGTGTAATGTGCTCACTTTGTTCCATTACACGTGCATTGATCCGTGCGATATCGGTGAATCCGATACGTTCGTTGAGGAACGCCTCGACGGCAATTTCATTTGCGGCATTCAGCACACAGGGCATCGACCCTCCTTCGGCCAGGGCGTCATAAGCCAATTGCAGGTTGACGAACGTGTTAAGGTCTGGTTTTTCAAAGGTCAGGGATGGATAATCCATGAAATTGAAACGTGGAAAATCAGTCACAAGGCGATCGGGATACGTAAAGGCATATTGGATCGGCAATTTCATGTCCGGAAGCCCCATTTGCGCTTTCATACTTCCGTCTTCAAACTGAACGAGTGAGTGAATAATCGATTGTGGGTGCACAATTACGTCGATCTGTTCTGTTTTCAGGTTGAATAACCAACGTGCCTCGATCACTTCCAGTCCTTTGTTCATCATGGTCGCCGAGTCAATGGTGATCTTGGCTCCCATGTCCCAGTTCGGGTGTTTCAGTGCCTGCTCACGGGTTACGTGTGCCAGTTGTTCGCTGGTGTATCCTCTGAACGGTCCTCCGGAAGCGGTCAGGTAAATCTTTTCTACCGGGTTGTGGAATTCACCGGCCAAACACTGAAAGATCGCCGAGTGTTCCGAATCGACGGGGTAAATGTTGACTCCTTTTTCGAAGGCTTCACGGGTAATGATCTCGCCGGCAACCACCAGGGTTTCCTTGTTGGCAAGTGCAATGTTTTTTCCGGCCCGGATCGCGGCAATGGTTGGAAGCAATCCGGCGTAGCCGACCATTGCTGTTAAAACGATATCAACCTCAGATGATTCAACTACCTGTTCAAGGGATTTCGCACCG
>JBNKYR010000010.1:0-34657 GCA_050300995.1 Crocinitomicaceae bacterium
CGCTGTCGGCGTGCTTCCGTCTGTCGTATAACGAATGGTTGCCGAAGCATTGGAGCAGGTAAGGGTTACCGACTGTGCTCCCGAATAAAACCCTGGAGCAAGGCTCATTACCGGTGTCGGCTCATAAAAGTTTTGTGCTCCCGTATTGGCTGCATTTGGCGTTGGAGTCGTAAACAGCTTCCAGGTAGCCGCTCCATTGGTTTCCCGACCCACCGAATGGTTTGCCTTGGTCATGTGAACAATCCGAATGGAGTCTACCACGTTGCCCAGGGTGTTGGACAGGATGATCCATTCGTTTTGTGTTTGCTTGAGGTTAAAGTTCGGGTGAATTTCCGAACCGTTTACTGTTCCGCGCTTAGACGCGACAACCATCAGGTAACCGTTTGCAGGGACCACTCCACTTGGAATTTGCCATTTCAACAAATCGGATGATTTATCCGACAGATAATACCCTGTCAAATCCACTGGTGATGCAGAGGTGTTGTACAATTCCACCCAGTCCTCGCGCTCCCCGTAATTATCGGTATACCCGGTCATGTTGGAACAGGAATACTCATTGATGATTACCTGAGCATTAAGTGTTTGAAGGCCTAGTAGAAGCAGTAGGAAGGTGAACAGTTTCGGCGCCGAAAAAGAGTTCATGGTGTAGTATTTAGTTCTTACGCACAGGCCTGTAAAGCCCTGTGTTAATGTAATATTAAGAAATTTGATAACATTATCGTATATTCGTGACGAAGAAACTGGACCAAGGGTTGTATTCTTATCACCCTGTTTTGTTACTTTTTCAACAAATTTTTAAACTATGAAACGCCTTATTTCCCTCCTTTCCCTGATCATTCTTGGGCTCTCTATCAACTCCTGCAAAAAAGTTGAAGGTCCCGGAGGTTCCTCTTCCATCATTGGAAAAGTCCACGCTGAAAAGTATGACGGCGCTGGCAACCTGTTAACGGAATACGACGCTCCAAAGGAAGATGTATTCATTATTTACGGTGGAGAAAATACCACTTTCGATGATGATACCAAGACTTCTTATGACGGTACGTTCCAGTTTGATTACCTGGAAGCGGGTACTTATCAGATCTTCGTTTACGAAAAGTGTTCGACTTGTCCGAGTGGTAAGCAGGTGGTTATGCAAGAAGTGGAGATTACCGAAAAGAAATCAACGGTTGATCTGGGAACCATTATCATTCGCCAATAATGCGAGGCCTCATCATTATTTTCCTTCTTTCCGCGCTTCCGTCTTTCGGGCAGAATGAATTCATGACGTGGGTAGAAGCCGGGGTTGACGGAAAAATCATCAAACCTTTGAAATGGTCAGCTGAAGTGAACGGCCGTTTCGGGGCTGCCGGTGCGGAAACGATTTTTCCGCAGGTTGGTCTGGAGTATAAAGTTGCCAAATGGTTTCGCCCTTCTGTGGATTACCGATTGATTATCGACAAGAATAAATACGGCAATTACCATACGTCCAACCGAATCAATATCAACCTTTCGTTCAAGCATGAAATCAAGCGACTGGGATATGGATTGCGCTTGCGTTACCAGTATGCGTTCAGCCGTATTTCGCAGGATGCATACAATGCCGATTTCGATCAGGCCATCCGGATTCGTCCGGAGTTTGAATACGATATTAAGGGTAGTAAGATCACGCCGGAAGTTTCAGGTGAGTTCTTTTACGATCCAAGCTATGGAAAGCTAAGTCCGGGATTCAGCAAAATGCGTTTGATCGGTGGAATTAAGATCAACCTGAAGGGCCCACATACAGTGGGGATAAAATATCAGCTCGATAAAAAATTCAGGGATTATTCAGCCAACCTTCGCCACGTTCTCGGACTGTCGTACAAGCTCAGTCTTTAATCTTCCGCTCCCGGTTTTGCCTTTTCTACCCGAAATCCAAGGTCGAGAACTTCGTCCACTTTGGATTGCGTGATTCCCTGTTCCAGGGTAAAGGTGTATTCTCCTTTCAACGGAAGTTTACGCTTGCGAAAATAAACGGGGGTTTCCACCACCGTGCCGGTCTTTGTACCCACCCATGATCCGTCCGGATTTGTAATCAGAATCTCAAATGGTTTTCTTTCCACAGAACCATCCGGTGTTTCCGTTTTCATGAAGACCCACAGGTTGCTGTATTTGTAATCCGTTGTGGTACGCAAAAACAAGGTGAAATCGTATTCCACACTTACATCGTCAATGTTGACTTTGTAGACCGGCTTTACGTCTTGCTTCCATACTTTTCCTTCAAAAGAATAGACCTTTTCATAGTGAGGTTGTTCGCCACAAGACGTCAGCAGAAGCAATCCCATAAAAAGCAAGACACTAATTCGCGTTATTCGGCTTGTTTTGTGCATTGTTATTTGAAGAGGGTCTTTTTCCCCTGTTGTTTCTACTTTTCCGGCGTTTCGGATTATTATTATTGTTGTTTGCATTACCACCTGCCGGCTTCTCTGCCTTTGGTTTTGCCTGTTGCGGTTTCGCTGATGCCTGCGGCCGTGGTTTTTGTTCGCCGCCACCTGTATTTCCACCTCCGCGTTTTCGGCTGCGTTTCTTTTTCTTCTTGAACAGGTGTTCAAAACGATTCAGACTATCCTGACCAACAACGTTTGTGTAATCCGGCTCTTCGACAACCACCTCTTCCATAAATTCTTTGAGGTCTGCCGGCATTTTACCGTTCTTGTTCATTTTAATTATCTCCCTTACACGATCCGGAGATAATGGGATCAGGCCCGAACCAATTCCAGCCTCTCCATCATACGCATACCACATCTGCTTTTTGAAAACATCTGTTTTGATGTGTGATGCCGTTCCCTTTTCAGTTTTCAGGCGTAAGTCTCCTTTCGGAAATGCCTTCATCGCGTCGAGGTACATGTCGAGTTCGTAATTCAGGCAACACTTCAACTTGCCGCACTGTCCCGCCAGTTTCTGCGGATTCAGTGACAACTGCTGATAGCGTGCTGCAGAAGTTGAAACCGAACGGAAATCTGTCAACCAAGTGGAACAACACAATTCTCGGCCACAAGAGCCAATCCCGCCCAAACGAGACGCTTCCTGTCGCGAACCGATCTGCCGCATTTCAATACGGATCTTAAACTCATCGGCCATGTCCCGGATCAATTGCCGGAAATCAACACGGCCCTCAGCTGTGTAATAGAATGTTGCCTTGGTAAGGTCTGCCTGGTATTCCACGTCGGAAATCTTCATTTCCAGACCGAGGTTTACGGCCAGCGTCCGCGACTTATACATCACTTCGCGCTCCAATGATCGCGCCTGAATCCAGCGATCAATATCTTCCTGATCGGCAATTCGCTTGATTTTTTTGGCTTCTACCGGTTTGAATCCCGGCGCCTTTTTGTCGACCTGTATTCTGGCAAGTTCGCCTATCACCGAAACGACTCCTACATCCAGCCCCGGGCTTCCTTCCACTACCACAACATCTCCCGCTTGCAGGTTCAGGTTTTTGGTATTTCTGTAAAACCCTTTACGGCTGTTTTTGAACCGTACTTCCAGTATATCGAATGGTGTCTGACCGGCAGGAAGCTGAATATTCGCTAACCAGTCGAAGACCTCCAGTTTATTACATCCACCAGAACCACAGGCGCCATTGTTCTTACATCCGTTCGGCGTATCCGAACCACACGTGGCACACCCCATAGTTACTTTTGTTTGTGCTAAAATACATATTAAATCCCGAACGTGATTCTGCGGCAGGCACGAACTATCCACGGCTGAACGTGAATAGAGATGGTACGTAGTTTTAAGCCACGTGAATGAAGCGCATCACCTGGAAACACAGGTTGGTGAACAGAATTTTTGCATTGGCATTGCGCTCTATCTGATACACCGAATCGTTGAACAGGCTATTGAAATCAAGGATATTATTTCCGGTAATGAAGCGCGCAAAATTTTGAAGAAAAGCATCCTCTTTGGTCGATACGCGGGTGAGCTGATCATCTGTGTAATTCTTCAGCATACTCTGACGCATCATGTGGAGTCCGTAACGGAGAAACTGTTTCTGTTGTTCTTTACCGACAGAAGAAACCTGCTCGGCCCACTGCATCATGTCCAATACATTCTTCTTGTAGCACACACGCATTAGCTGTACGAACTGCTCGTGGTAGGCTTCCTGCGCCACACCTTCGGCTGCAGCCTCCATGGCTTCCAACAGATCCCCGTCCGATCGTGCGGCAATGCTGTCCGCGCTGTCGGCACCCAATTGATATTTCCCACGCAAATAGGCGCTAATATCATCCATATGGATGCGTGGCACCACCACCTTCTGCGTCCGTGAAAGGATCGTCTGAAGCATTTGTTCCTGCGCTTCGGCGATGAGTATGAACAACGTCTTATCCGGCGGTTCCTCAATGATCTTCAACAACTTGTTAGCACAGGTGGTGTTCATTTCTTCAGCCATCCAGACAATCATCACCTTATAACCTCCTTCGTACGAACGAAGACTCAATTTTCGAATGATCTCCTGGCTTTCATCACGACCTATGATCGGCTTTCGCTCCTTCACGTCCATGTGTTTGATCCAGGTATTCAGATCAAAATACGGTTGAGTGCTCAATAACTCTCTCCACTCGGGCAACAAACCATCGGAAATCTTGCTGATCGTCTGAACTGTCGGAAAGGAAAAATGCACATCCGGGTGTTGCAGGTGTGAGATCTTCCGGCAGGCATTGCACTGACCGCAGCTGTCATTTTCAGTCGGTGCTTCACAAAAGAGATACTGAACAAATGCCAGGGCCATCGGAAGCGGCCCGTATCCCGGTTTTCCGAGAAAAAGCTGGGCATGGCTGATCTTCTGATTTTTCACCTCATCAATCAGGTGTTTTTTCAGTTCATGATGCCCAACTACAGCGGAAAATTGCATGCGCTAAAAGTACTGGAAAAAATGGAATTATTTTTGCCTCCTCCGTTAGTTCAATATGGTTTTCCGTATATTAGGGACTCCAATAAACTTTGAAAAATGAAAAAAGTATACATTCTGGTCGCCTTGCTGATCGGATCTACCGGATCTATTGCCTTTGCGTCCCCTGTTAACACATATTCCACAGAAGAGATTGCCAAAGAAGGTGTTGACGTTATCGTTTCCGTAAAAAGTCCGGGCGGACCTGTGAAAGGAGCCCTCGTAAAAGTGGTTGCTGAACGAATGGTGATCGGGGCGGGAACAACCGATGAAAGTGGTAATGCGACCATCAATATTCAGAGTTATGGAAAGCAGCCTGTATCTATCGAAGTATATCATTCGCTTTACAAGTCTGAAAAACTCGCCAATATTACCCTTGAAAACGGAAAGACCTATTCCCTTTCCCTCAAGGAAAAAGGGGAGACGGCTGAAGAGGTAGATGCTCGCAAAGAAGAGTCCGTAAAACGTCAGGAAGAACTGGATAAAGAAGCTGCCGACGCTTTGGCTAATGCCGAAAAGGCACGCCAGGAAAAAGAAGCTGCTCAGAAAGAAGTCGAAGAAGCCAAAAAAGCTGCCGAAGAGTTGCGTGAGAATGCAAACAGCATGACCGAAGAAAAGCGCAAGCAGATGGAAATGGAAATCGAGGCGCGTGAGCGTGAAGCTGCTGAGCGTGAAAAAGAAGCGCGTGAGCGTGAAGAATTGCTGAAAAAGCAAAGTGCTGAACTTGAGAAAGCGAAGAAAGAAGAAAAAGAAGCGAAGAAAGACGCCGAAAAAGCGCAGAAGGATCAGGAAGACGAGCTGAAAGACAAGGAGAAAGAAGCGAAAGCCGAAGAGAAGAAGGAAAAAGAGAAAGAAGAGGCGAAGAAAGAGGCAGAAAAAGAAGAAAAAAAGGCGGAAAAAGAAGCCAAAGAAGCAGAGAAGGAAGCTAAAGAAGCCGAAAAGGAAGTGAAAGAGGCAGAAAAAGAAGCCAAAGAAGCGGAAAAGATCCAGGGTAAACTCGACAAGCTTGATGATGATCAAAAGAAGCTTGACGACAAGCGCAAGGATCTGAAGAAAGAGCAAAAGAAACTTGACAAGAAGATCAAAAAAGGCAAGAACCTCGACAAACTTGCAAAAGAGCAGGAGAAAATTGACGAGGCAAACCGCAAGTTGGATGATGAACAAAAAGACATCGACGACAAGCGTAAAAAACTGATGAAAAAACAGAAATAATTCTTGCTATTCATACATTTGAAGCGGCGGACGTTTGTCTGCCGCTTTTTTTGTGTACCAACGATTCAAATATCATCTTCTGCTTCACTTCCTGGTTGTGATCCTCGGTTTCACAGGGATTCTCGGGCAGATCATCCAACTCGATTCCATCCCTCTGGTTTGGTTTCGCGTTCTCATTGCCTTTCTTTCCCTGGCGATTGCACTTCCATTCATCCGGATCTCATTCCGGATGAAGTCACGAAAGCGTTTTTTGCAAAGCCTGGGGGTTGGTATACTTGTCGGGCTGCACTGGGTAACCTTTTACGAGTCCATACAGCTCTCCACCGCTTCCCTCGGAATTTTGTGCATGGCCACCACCACTCTTCACGTTTCATGGCTGGAACCTCTGGTAATGGGCCGCAAGTTCTCCTGGGTTGAGTTCGGGTTGAGTCTGATCGTTGTAGCCGGAATCTATTTCGTATCCGACGATTTCAATGCCCGGCAGTATACTGCGTTGGCTTACGGTTTGGTTTCCGCATTGCTCGCAGCCTTGTTTTCTGTGTTTAATGCCTGGCTGGCAGAAGACAGTTCTCCTGTGCAAATGACCCTCTACGAAATGCTCTCTGCGTTTGTCTTCCTGACTATCGTGATGGGTTTCACCGGACAACTGAATCTCTCATTAACGGATGTCCGTGCAGAAGACCTCTGGTGGCTTCTTTTCCTGGGGATCATTTGTACTTCCATTGCTTTCCTGGCAAATATTTTTATTATGAAACGGCTCGGGGCATTCACTGTTGCGCTGAGTATCAATATGGAGCCGGTATATACGATCATCCTGGCGATCTTTATCCTGCATGAAAATGAGGTGTTGAATGCCCGTTTTTATTTTGGCTCCGCTGTCATCATTGCGGTAGTGGTTGCAAATGGCATAATCAAGGAAATTCAAAACCGAAAAAAACGGGCTTCCTTTGAAAGCTAAATACGTGAAAAAAACAACATTTCTTCGCCCCCTAAACGCCGATGCCCCTGCTTAATACGTATATTTGCAGGACACACTAACCGAAACAATAGATATGAAGACAAAGCGTTTTATTGTTCCCCACGACTTTACCCCGGTTGCGAATATTGCCTTAGAACATGCCGTTGCAACAGCCGCTCCTCTGGGTGCTGAAGTTTACCTGCTTCACGTGGTGGCAAAAAACAAAGATATAGCGGATGCGGAGAAAAAACTGGCAGAAGTTGTTTCCGGTTTTGACACGTCCGTAACCATTGTTCCATCCGTTCGCGTTGGAAACATTTTCGATGATATCGGCGATTTCGCGGCTGAGCATCATGCAGAACTCATTTTCATGGGAACGCATGGTACACACGGCTGGCAGCACCTTACCGGAATGAATGCGTTGAAAGTAATCACTCATTCTTCAGTGCCGTTCGTTGTCGTTCAGGCGCGTACACCGAAAGAAACCGGTTACGAAGACATCGTCGTTCCACTGGACCTCAACAAGGAAACCAAGCAGAAGCTGGCGATCGTAGCAAACCTGGCGAAATACTTCAATTCCAATGTTCATGTCATTACCCCGGAAGAAAGCGATGAATTCCTTCGCCACCAGGTAAAGGCAAACATTCAGTTTGCACAAAAGTATTTCAGTGAGCGCAACATCAGTGTAACCACCACGATTGTTCCGAGCAGCGGATTTGACAAAGAAGTGGTAAAGCATGCTGTGAATATTGATGCTGACCTCATTGCCATCATGAACCTGAACAAGAATCGTGTATTTGGTGTTCTGTCCGCCAATCATGAAGAATACATCATTACCAATGATGCTCAGATTCCGGCGCTGATCATGAACCCTATTGAAGGGGTGAATACACTGGCTGTAGATTTCAACGGATAAATTATCCGGCATAAAATAAAGAAGGTCCGGTTCGAAAGAGCCGGATTTTTTTATGCCTGTTCGTCACTGTATTCGTTTCGCTCAAGGCGATCGATCACTTCCTGAAGATTTTGTTCTTTGCGAGCTTTACGCGTACGAATGGCTGTTTTCGTGAAATAACGGTGCTGCTTCAGAAAGGACACCTGGATCTCATCCCACTGCCGTGATGTTTTGATCTTTCCGTGCTCCATCAACTCACGCTTGAGCCTGTCAGCAATCTCATGGAAATCATCTCTTCCGAGGTAATCCAGGTCGGCATCGCAAATGATCTCTTCCAGCTTGTTCTTCGGCTTATGCGGAATCTGTGTCACGTAGATCAGTTCTTTGATCTGTTCAATGTGCTTCTCCGTGTAACCGTATTTCGGCAAAATCTCGTCGGCCAGCCGTGCTCCGATCGGTTCGTTGTTGTCGTATGCTTCCACGAACCCGGCATCGTGATACGTCGCTGCCGACTTCAGCAGGAAAAGCCCTTCGTCAGTAACTCCTTCCAGGAAAGCAATGCGTTCCACGGCACTTACAACATCTTTCGTGTGAGAGATGCTGTGATAGTACAGGGCTTTTGAAAGACGTTCTTCCAACACTTTCATGATGTGGCGTTCGGCCTTATAATAATTGATTGAACTGTAAAGGTGCAGGTTGACGATCTGGTTAAAGCGGTCGTTCGGATAGATTCCTTCTCCGTTGATTGAGAGTTCAGGCTTGATGCGGTTCACGACATACATATCAATCAATCCCCGGCTTTTTGTCTGGGCCTTCCCTTTGAATACGCATTCAAAATACGGCTCAATGTGTTTGAAGGTCGCACCGGTGATTGTCACCTTTTCCGGTTCGCCGAGCATTTCCATACGCTGCGCCTGGTTTACCGTTGCTCCCCAGATGTCATAAGCCAAACGCTCGCTACCGATTACCCCTGCCGTTACCTCTCCTGTGTTGATTCCCAATCGCAATTGCCAGTACTCTTCACCGTTGGCGATTGCTTCATTCTTCCGCTGCGTCATGTAATCCTGAATCTGCAAAGCGGCCAGGCAGGCATCGATCGGGTTGGTATTGTTACGCACAGGGACACCTCCGGCGCACATGTACGCATCACCGATGGTCTTGATTTTTTCAAGGTTATTCTTCACGATGATTTCATCGAACTTTGTGAAGTAGACATCCAGCTTTTTGACCAGTTCCGTCGCGGACATACGGTCCGAGATTTTGGTAAACCCGACGAAGTCGGTGAAAAGTACCGACACAGCTTTGTACGCTCGTGCACGCGCCTTTCCACGCTTTTTTAATTCTTCTGCTGTGGATTCCGGCATTACGTTTTTCAGCAAGCGTTCCGTCTTATCCTTTTCGATCTGCAACAGTTTTTGTTGCTCCAGTACTTTGTTCCGCTCTTCTTCGATCTTCTTTTTCTGAGATTCGATCTTACGGTTTTGTTCTTTGATCTCCCGGGTCCTGTCACGGATCTTCATTTCGAGACGAACCTGTTCTCTACGCGCCGCTTCTACCCGAACACGGAAAATGATCCGGATCAGGATCAGCGCCAAAACCGCCAGAACTACCCAGAACCACCACGCCAACCACAAAGGTGTGGCAATGGTAATGTGGACAATTGCCGGATCGCCCCAGGAACTGTCCCCGTGACGCGCATACACTTTCAGCGTATAGGTTCCGTGCGAAAGCGCGCTGAAGTGAATTTCATTCTGGGATCCGATCAAGACTTCTCCTTCGTCCGACCCTTCGAGAATATACTTGTAATTGATACGCTCCGGATTGGTGAGGTCTGAAGCCTGAAAACGAATTGTGAAACTTCTTTGTTTGTAATTCAGGAAGATTTCGCGGGTCTCAAAAATGGGTTTTGTCAACGGAGAATCTTCCGAGTCTGGTGTCAGCCACTCGTTTTCCGTTTTGAAACGGGTGAATACCACGTCTATGGCATGCCGGTTGGTTGCCAGCGAATTCGGATCAAAGTAATTGTATCCGTAAATTCCCCCGAAGTAAAGTGTTCCGGATGCCGACTGCATAAACGCTCCCAGGTTGAATTCGTTGCTCATCAACCCGTCAACTTCTGTGTAATTCTTGGCGTAGTGCTTGTCCGGATACAAATTACACAACCCTTTGTTTGTGCTGAGCCACAATGATCCGCTCTTTCCGGCCACAACTCCATAGACAACATCATTCGGCAGCCCGTCTGCCTTGTTGAACACCTCCACTTTTTTTGTGCGTTCATCCCATTTCATGACGCCTGAACCGGAAGAACCTAACCAGTAGGTGCCCTTCTTCTCCTGGTAAATGGAAGTAATGTAATCGGTCGACGTTCCCTTAATAATGTAGTTGTGCTCATACGGGCGAATGATCAATTCACCATCTTGTTGTGACAAGATGTTCAACCCTCCGGTGCTCGTGGTAAACCAGATGCGTCCGTTCAAATCCTTGAATACATGTCGGCAAATTCCCCTGGCAATGGTTTGTTCCGGTAATTTCGGATCGTGCTCAAACACCTGTTGAACTCCCTTATACTCATCGTATAAAATAGCTCCGTCCTTGGTGGCCAACCAATAGAGGTTATCTTTCCAATATACGATCCGGTACACGCGGTCATGCCTTCTACCCGATTCGGATTCAATTGAAATGCGACGAAATGAATAATCTTCGGAGCCAATGCTCAATTCAAAGAATCCGTCTGCACAACCCACAAGTAATTTGTATGGCGAGATGGCCTCAATTGCCAGCACAGCCATTTCTCCGGTTCCATACGTTGTTTCCTTTTTTTCGCGCTCGTACTGCCGGAATTTTCCCGTTGCTTTTGAGTATTTGGAAACTGCCCGATCGGTGCCAATAAACACATATTTTCCCGCATCATCCTCTGCAAAACTCCACACACTCGAAGAGGGTATTCCCCGCTCGGGGTTTCCACTCGGTCCGATTCCAAGAAAGCCTCGTTGTGCCGGATTAAAGCTCGAAAGGCCACGCTGCGAACCGATCCAGAATGTTCCGGAAGCGTCGCGGTAAATCACATTCAGTTCATTGAACAAAAGCGCGGACTTCTGGAAAATATCCTCCTCGTAATGCTGTACTTTATTCTTACGATCAACGTGGAACAGGCCGTTGTTATTCGTACAGATCAACCACCCAGCATCGGAATCGTAGATGGCATCTGAAATACTTTGGGGACCAAAGGCATCTTTCAAAGCATCAAAGACCGGCGTAACTTTCCGCGTACCCACATTCAATTCATAAGCACCACGGTTAGTAGCGACAAAGACCTTATTGCCGTTTTGCGCAACAATATTGTTGACAGCCATTCCCTTTCCAAAATCACGCGAAAAGTCGATCCCGTGCGTTTTGCCGTCAGAAGGGTGACACAAATACACCCAACCTTCTTCCGTGGCAACCACCAACCACCCTTTTTCCAGAGCCTCAATTTTCCGGGTTTTCTGCGTTTTTAGCAAATGGGCGTAAGAAGTAAACTTCCGTTCCGTTGGAGAAAATTTGTAAATCCCGGTCTCTGCACTGGCAATCCAAAAGTTGCCCTGAGCATCCTCTGAGATATCCTGTATGTAAAAGGATGTGCTTTTTGCCGGCTTGAAGGTGCGGAAGGTCTCCGAACGTAAATTGTATTCCGTCAAGCCGTTGCTGGTTCCGAACCAAAGGTTTCCCTTTCGGTCTTTGAGCGCACTCGTAATGTACTCGCTTTCCAGTCCTTCGGTCTTGTCAGAAGTGAAAATTTCGAAGGTTTTTCCGTCGTAACGGTTGAGTCCGTCCTGGGTTCCGATCCATAGTGAATTCAGCTCATCCTGTACGATTGAAGTCACTGAACTTTGCGAAAGTCCATCGTTGATCGTAAGATTTTTAAAGCGGAATTCTGCCTGGGATATGCCGGTTTGCACCAGCAACAAAAACACGGTATGAAGCCACAGACGTTTCATCAATTACCGTGAAAATACCAAAAAAAGCGAAGTTTCCTTATGCTCCCGGTTGTGCCGTGGATGCATTATCCGGCTGAATAGCTGAATTTTCCAGATCGCGGTCGAACATATAGAGCCCGGCCTTGTTGTTGTCAATCATGCGAACTTTGTCCAGAATAGTACGGGCGAGCGCTTCTTCTTCAAGTTGCTCAGAGACGTACCACTGAACAAAATTATGTGTGGTATAGTCCTTTTCCTGAAGGCAAACATCTACCAAATTATTAATGCTTTCCGTCACATCCAATTCATGGTTCAGCAACAACTGAAATACATTTTCCAGGGATTCAAACTCCTGTTGTGGTTCGGCAAGACCAGGAACAGTCGCCGTTCCGCCGCGTTCATTAACAAACTTGATCAGCTTCAACATGTGAAAACGTTCTTCATCTGAATGGGCATACATAAAACGGGCTGTTCCATTCATTCCTTTCGTCTCCGCCCATGAAGCCATGGACAGGTAAAACTGTGAAGAATATGCCTCTTTAGCGATTTGTTCGTTGAGGGCTTTTTCTACTCTTTCGTTCATGTCAGCGCTTTTTTACAAAGTTATCATTCTCATTACAACTCCTTGCTTTTTATCTAAAATAGATGTGTAACTTCGCGTGTATGTCAAAACGTAAAAAGCCGAAAAACAGCCTCAAGAAGAGTTTGTTTCACATCGTCCGAAAGGTTTTTAGCGACAATCCCGAATCCGAACTGAACCACAAGCAGGTTTGCGCCCTGATCGATGTCCGTGATACGGCTGTCCGTAAGTTGATGTACACCGTTTTGGAAGATCTGGCCAATGCCGGTTTTTTACGTAAGGTCGGACACAGCGCATATATACTGAATCAGTCCGGCGTTTTTTTCGAAGGCTTTCTGGAAATTACGTTCCGTGGTTCGGGCTATGTAACGATCGATGATCCTGAAATGGGAGACATCTTTATCGCGCCGCAAAACCTCAATCAGGCGATCGGTGGTGATCGTGTAAAAGTGCAGGTTACCAAACGCGGAAAGAACAAAACCGAAGGAGTCATTGTTGCCGTTACCGAACGGGAACGCACCCAGTTTGTCGGTACCATTCACATGCACGATGATTTCGCTTTTCTTGTTCCGGATAATTCGCGGGTAGGCACAGACATTTACATTCCGAAAGAAAAATTAAAGGGCGCCAAAAATGGGGAAAAAGTCCTTGCAAAAATTACCGTCTGGCCGAAATCCAAGGAAAACCCTTTCGGAGAAGTGATTGAAGTACTGGGCAGTAAAACCGGGAACGATACGGAAATGATCAGTATTCTGGTCAACCAGGGGCTGAATTATACTTTTCCGGAGGCTGTGCTTTCGGAGGCTGAATCCATTAACCTGGAACTTGATCCGGAGGAAATTGCCCGCCGAAGGGATTTTCGTGGGGTGACCACCTTTACCATTGACCCGGAAGATGCGAAGGATTTTGACGACGCCCTTTCCATTCAACGCCTGGAAAACGGGCACCTGGAAATCGGTGTACACATCGCCGACGTAAGTCATTACGTACGTCCGGGCACCGCGATGGACGTGGAAGCATTAAAGCGATCCAATTCCGTCTATCTGGTGGATCGCGTAATTCCTATGTTGCCAGAACAGCTCTCCAATATGGTCTGTTCGCTCCGACCGAATGAAGACAAATTCAGTTTTTCGGCGGTCTTTGAAATGGACGAACAAGGGACCGTTTACAAGGAATGGTATGGTAAAACGGTGATCCATTCCATCAAGCGATTTACCTATGAACAGGCCCAGGAAATCATCGAAGGAAAGGATGGTGAATTGGCAAACGAGGTTCACATTTTAGATAAAATCGCTAAAATTTTGCGAAAAAGGCGCCTAAAGCATGGCGCAATGAACATCGAGTCGGAAGAAATGCGCTTCCGCTTAGATGAGGAGGGAAACCCGATTGAAGTACTGATCAAGACTTCAAAAGATGCACACAAACTCATCGAAGAATTCATGTTGCTGGCGAACCGTTCGGTAGCCACATTTATGGCAAAGCCGGATCAAAAAGATGTAAACATTCCTTTCATTTACCGTTGCCACGATGAGCCCGATCCTGAGAAAGTCGCCACGTTTGCGTTGTTCATTCGCAAGTTCGGTTACGATATTGAATTGACTGATCCTGCATCCATTTCAAAGAACATCAATCGTTTGCTGGCTGACATCCGTTACGAAAATGAGTTTTCACTGATCCAGTCGATGGCGATTCGTTCGATGGCGAAAGCAAGCTATGAAACCGTCAATATCGGCCACTACGGACTGGCATTTGATTATTATACACATTTCACCTCTCCGATCCGCCGATATGCCGACCTGGTGGTTCACCGGGTACTGCAGGAAGAATTAACGCATCAGAAACATCGTTACGGA
Organism: Crocinitomicaceae bacterium; assembly: GCA_050300995.1. Taxonomy (GTDB): domain Bacteria; phylum Bacteroidota; class Bacteroidia; order Flavobacteriales_D; family Crocinitomicaceae; genus UBA4466. The sequence continues at coordinate 14,358 of JBNKYR010000010.1, forward strand.
AGTGAACTGAGTGAGATCTGCAAACGAATTTCCCGTATGGAGCGAAAAGCCATTGAGGCCGAGCGGGAAAGCACGAAGTATTTCCAAACCCTGTTTGTTATGGATCGCATCGGGCAGGAATTTGAAGGAACCGTATCAGGTATTGCTGAGTTTGGTTTGTTTGTAAAAATGAACGAGAATAAATGCGAAGGAATGGTTCCGATGAATGAAATTCCGGGAGACCGTTTCTACTTTGATCCTGAAAAATTCTGCATTATCGGTGCAAAAACCAAGAAGGAATACAACTTCGGCGATACCGTAACGGTACGCATTTATGAAGTTTCTCCGCGTAAGCGGCAAATTGATCTTGAGTTGGTAGTTGACTAAACCTGCTTAATACGACGGTTCAATTCATCACGGTATGAACCTCCGATCGGAATGACTTTGTCGACATGCTCCAGTGTAAGGTTCGGATACTCGATTGTCGCTATTTTATCCAGTCGCACAATGTATGAACGGTGAATCCGGATGAAATCCTCATTCCCCATTTTTGCTTCAATGTCCTTCATGGTTGAATGGATCGTATAACGTGTATCACGCGTATGGATCACTACATAATCCTTCAGAGCCTCGATGTAGTAGATGTCTTCGGTCTTCAGCTTTACAAGTTTGCTGTTCGACTTCACAAAGATGAAATCGTTGTTTCCTTCCTTGTTCTCAATAATGGAATACAACAAATCGCGCTCCTTCACTATTTCCTGCTCCTTGCTGTGCTTATAGATCGCCATTTCGATCGTGGTGTGCAGATCGATTTCTTTGAACGGTTTGAGAATGTATCCGTAAGGCTCGGTGATCTTGGCTTTCGACAAGGTGGACTCATCGGCATATGCCGTTAAGAATATGATCGGTATCGAGTGTTTTTCCTTGATCTTTTCTGCCGCCTGGATTCCGCTCATCTCGCCTTTCAGCATGATATCCATCAGCACGATGTCAGGGTTTTCCCTTCCGGCAAGTTCAACGGCCATTTCTCCGGTTGCAGATGCTCCAACCACATTATATCCCAATTTTTTCAGGCTATGCTGAATGTCCTTCGAGACGATGGACTCGTCTTCTACCACAAGTACATTTATTTTAGACATTGGTTATGGTTTGGTATTCTCAAATTTAATTAAATATTTCGTACCGTTCTTATTGTCTACGGTGATCTCTCCTTCCAACTGTTCAACCAGGGTAAGTACGAGCTGAAGCCCAAGAGTATCGGAGTTCATATCCTCAAATTTTACCGGCAAACCGACACCATCATCGCTGATTTCCAACTGAACCATGTTGTCTTTTTCTTCAAGTATGATTGTAATCGTGCCTGCATCACCATCCTTCCAGGCATATTTCAGTGCATTGGTTACCAATTCATTCACCAGCAAACCACAAGGAATCGCCTGATCGAGGATCAGGTCTACTTCCTGCAAACGTGAATCCAGACGGATCTTCTCATCGATGCGATAGGAAGAGACAAGGTTTTTCGTGAGGTTATCAAGATAGCTGGAGAAGTTGATGCTGGAGAAATCTTCTGTTCGGTAAAGGTTCTCGTGAATGATCGCCATGGAACGAATCCGGTTGCGACTTTCCTGGAGGATTTCCAACGTTTTTTCGTCCTCAACAAAAGAACTTTGCAGATTAAGAATACTGGAAATCACCTGCAGGTTGTTCTTCACCCGGTGGTGAATTTCTTTCAACAGTACTTCTTTCTCACGCAAAGATTCCTCAATCTCAATACTTGCCTTTTTCTTTTCACTGATGTCGTGTGCCACCAGTGAAATCTCCGAAACGATTCCTTCAACATCCACGATCGGGTTCATGAAGATCTCCAGCCAGTAATCACCGGCACGGGCTTCCATCACTACTTCAAACTGGCGCGATTTTCCTTGTTTTACTTCCTTGAAGTACTTTCTGAATAAACGCAATCGCGCCGGAGAAATGCTGTCCTGAAAATAGACCTCAAAGCGTGCACCGATCTTCAACTCCTTGTTGAGGATCATGGAAAAGTATGTGAGACAGTGTGTGTTGAACGAAGAAATTTCCGCCTTTTTATTCAGGGTAAGCAGGAAGGTATTGGATGAACTGTCTAAAATGGCCTTGGTTCGCAGAAATTGTTCTTCCAGTCGTTTTTCTGCCTTGATACGATCCATGATCTCCTTGGCGAGTTTTTTATTCGACTCTTCGGCGAGTTCGGCTCGAAGCATTTCTTTTGCCAGGGTGTTTTGCACGGAAACATCTTTGATGATGATCAGCGAAGCTTCTCCTTCTTCAAATGTAGTTGATACAATGGTTACGTCGGTCAGCAACTCTTCCTGCTCACGGTTCAACATCGTCAACTGAAGGTTTTGGATCGTTCGTTCGTCCAGGTGTTTTTTATACGCCCGGATAAACCGCTTTTGATCCTTGTCAATGAAGAGGTGTTTGAAATCTACTTCTTCTCCCGCCAGTTTTTCAAGTTCCGGGTTTTTGTACAAGACCTCATCATTCCAAACGATCATGAATCCTTCCGGAGTGTTCTCCAGAATGTTCTCCAGGTTTCGCTGATTTTTCTTGATCGCACGAAGATTTTTGTTCTGTTCGGTGTTGTCGTGAATTACGCACTGGTAGAAAATGTTATTTCCGAACATGATCTCGATCAGCGTAACCTCGGCCTCAATGATCCGGTTGTTTCCGGTGAATAACCAGTTGAATTTTACACTGCGGGCATTCGACAACTTCGCCTTGTTCATTTCGTATTCAGCGAACGTTGTGTTGTTTTTGTTTGCACTTAGTTCATACAGGTCTGTTTTGAGAATTTCTTTGTGAGGAAGCCCGAATAACTGCACTGTTTTCCGGTTCACATCAATGATCATATCACCATCCAACAGGAGAATTGCATCATTGGATTCTTCAAAGATGAGGCGGTATTTTTCTTCACTTTGTTTGAGTGCCTGCGATGTTTTCTGGATACTGGTCAGGTCAATCACCGACCCTTCAATATTCTGTGAACGTGTATCAAGATACCAGCTGAAAATGAAGGTCTTTTCCGTGCCATTGGCCAGCGTGAATTGGGTCTGATAGTTTTGTGAGCTTTCCTTTTCCCCGAACGATTCCAGGATCAATTCCCAATCCTTCATATACTCGGATTTGAACAAACGCTCCCCGGCACGTACCGTATTTTCAAACATTTCGAAAAAGGCCGCATTTCCGTCAATGATAACCGAGTTCTTATTGATGGTGAATACTCCCGCCCGATTCCGGTAATACAGATTTCTGTATTTCTTCTCGCTCAACTCAAGTTCTTCACGTTTATGAACATCGTCGGTGACATCAATGATCCTGAACAAAAATGCTTTCTGTTGCTTCACTGTCATGCGGTTCACATGAATTTCAATGAAGTGTTTGATTCCGTACTTGTTGAATTGTACCTCCCGCTTATACTTTCCTCCCGCACTGATTTGCCGGATCTTGTTGATCTCCTTTTCCGGAAAGTGGCTTCTCAACACATTTCCTACAATTTCCGGGCTTGGGTATTTGATGTTAAAAACGCGACAGGCCTCCTGGTTAAAGTCCAGTATTTTGAAATCCTCATCCAGATCCACCAATACATATCCTGCCCCCGGATTGTTCATAATCCGCTTCAGGTATTCGGCATAATCCTTCACATCACGCAATAAGCGGGTCCGGGCGTAAAGCACAACGGTGGAACTTGCAGCAATCGTAAAAAAGATCGCCAACACGAACGCCTTCGGAAGCGGCATTACTTCTACGGTTGCAAAACCATAGATCAGCAACAGCAGCGTAAAAATCGAATACAGCAGCGATGGATAAAGACGAACGATGGAAATAGTCCCCAGTGAATAGATCGCAAGAAAACAAATCAACTCAGGAAGCATGAATCCACTGGTATACAACGCATAATAAGCCACCAGTGTGATCGCAAAGAAGTGAAAGAAAAAGACGTACATCAACTTATCCCTCAGGAAAGAAATCTTCCAGCAAAGCAACGCGTAAAAGGGAAAACAAACGGTATAGGAGACTCCCAGGTAGAGATAAATATCCGGGATTCCGGAATACCAGGCAAGAAGAGAAAAAAGAGGAGAAATAACGAAAGCACCGATGATATGCACCTGCAGTGTACGTCGAAAGCTATCATCCTGCCTGTAATGCGGGTTTAATTGCTTTTTTGCTGTTAAAAATGCGATAGGGTTTCTCATCTTCCTTGCGGCGACCGGCCTTAATCTTCGGTTAATTTAACGTATTCTTTCTTATTTCGCCCGGCCCGACTGGTTCTACCTTTTTTCTTTTTATTCTACAGCTTGCTGTTAACGAGTAAATAATAAGAGAAAAGTATTTTAATTTAAAAAGGATATCTATTATTCTTTATTAAGCATGTGAATATGTGAAAAACTACCCTATGAATTTATTGACTTTCACACTTATGAACATCGGTGATGCATTATGAACAACAAATCAAACATTCAAACTCCTGACTTCCTGTGTTTTTTTGATGTTATAAACAATTGAGATATTTGATTCCATGTTCGTTTTTTTTCCTTCTTTACCCTAAGACAATTTGTGGTTAACCCTAAGGATAATTTTCTGTAACCCGCTGCTTTTTCCATGTTGGTTTCTCGCAGATTTGTATATACGGAAACGGAATCCGAAAAAGCAAGAAAAAGAAATTGGAACTTTTCCACGCTTACTAACAGTTTAGTGAATTCAAGCGTGTATAAGTGAGTTAAAGGAGACGCCTGAAATAGCGGGGTTCATAACTTTTGGATTTCTCAAATGTGGAAAAGTTGTTCCGATTGTGAATATGGGCTAGCTTTGTTCTAAAATGTCAGAATCATGAATAGACGTGTTCCCATCGGCAGCGACCATGCCGGGTTTCAGTTGAAAGAAGTATTGATTGCCCATTTGAAATCAAAAGGTTTCGAGGTGGAGGATTGTGGCTGTTATTCTGAAGATAGCATTGACTATCCTGATTTTGGTCATGCGGTGGCCAACATCGTGGAGTCTAATGAAGAGATGTTGGGAGTGTTGATCTGCGGTTCCGGAAACGGTATTAACATGACAGCCAATAAGCATCAGGGCATTCGAAGTGCATTATGCTGGAAGCCGGAAATTGCGCAACTGGCACGTGAGCACAACAATGCCAATATCATTGCACTTCCGGCGCGTTTTGTTTCCGATGAAGAAGCAATTGAGATGGTAGATATCTTTTTCTCTACGGAATTTGAGGGCGGTCGTCACGAACGGCGCGTCAACAAAATTCCCTGCGCTTCCGATTATTGATTCAGTAAAGATTCGATGAGGGAATTGGTTTTTTCTACGTATTCATCGTAGTAAGACCCTGTTCCCGGACCGGTAAATCCGGTGTGCACCCGCTTGACCTTTCCGTCTTTTCCAATGAAGATGGAAGTCGGAAAGGAAATTACTTCATTGAGCATTTTGAAGTGTTCGGAAGCCAGATCTTTTTTGGCCGGTCCTCCAACTAAAAAGGTAAATTCAAGATTGAGCTTATCCTTCAGGCGTTGAATATTTGCAGCGTAATCCGAGAAGCTCTCCCCTGTTTCGTAACCGATAGAAATGATCTCCAGACCGCTATCATGGTAGTTGGCGTACAATTTCTTATAATACTGCGTTTCATCCAGACAGTTCGGGCACCAGGATCCCATGATCTGAATAATAATCACTTTGTCTTTATAATCCTCATTTGGAAAATTGAACTCTTCGCCGGTAAGTGTCTGAAGTGAAAATTGAACGGTTTCGTCATCCACGACGTAGGTTAGTTTTTCCGGGCTGGTCAGTTCGAATGTCGCATTTTTTTCTCCCGTCCAATCGCAATGCCAGTGATTCCCACTAAAAAACTGACCATACAACGAGTCACCACTTTTTCGTGCCTTGAACAAAAAGGCATGTGAACCATCGAAACAAGAAAGGTAAAGGCTGTCTGCTGTACAGTTTCCTTCCAGGAATCGATAATCGCCTGTCTCTGTCAGGAAGGTTCCGAAAACCCGGTTGTTGTTTTCCTTTTGTTCGAAGATGCCAATCGAAGGATATTCGGTAGGAGTTCCAGCCTCAAATAATACTTTCCAACGTCCGTTTACATCGCAGGAAGTTCGGTGATCGTCTACAGGAAAACGGGTGCGCTCTCCCCTCGAAGCATGGAACGGTATCCGGTAATTTTTTCCTTTGTTGTAATTCGCCCAATAGCCCTGGAGTTTCTTTTTTCCCTTCTGGACAAAAACAAGCTCCGAATTGAAGTAGGGAAAACGAACATGAATACTGTCGTTTTTGTGTTCCGGAGCACTCAACATAATACGCTCATCTCCGTTGATGACTGTGAATGAATTATTGTCGCTCACTTCCATCTGAAATGGAAGTTCATCGTGTTCATTGATGATTAGTTGAGCAATCCAGACACCTTTTTTTATTTTTAGACGTTTTCCGTTCTGAGAGTATCCGAGAAAGGAAAAAGCAAGAAGAACTAAGGTGACGTAGAGTTTCATTCAGTCTTTTTGGTCGCACGAAAATAAAGCTTTTCGACTGCTGTTTGAATACTGATGCAACCTTTTTTCGCAAATAACTGTCTGAATAATTAACGTTGGCTATGGATGATAATGCCCTGGTACGAAAATGTATGGAAGGTGACCCAAGGGCGCAACGTGCGTTGTTTGAGAGATTTGCTTCGAAAATGCTCGGTGTTTGTATTCGTTATACAAAGGACGTCGAGCAGGCCGAAGATGTATTGCAGGATGCTTTCGTAAAGGTCTTTACCAAGCTGGAACACTACAATGGAGTGGGATCGCTGGAAGGATGGATACGAAGAATCATGGTAAATACGGCACTTGACCAGATCAGGAAGAACGTGAAATTTCAGGACAATGTGGCTATCGATCAGGTAGATTACAAACTGGAAAAAGAAGGTCATATCCTGGAGGGACTGATGGAAGAGGATCTTTTGAAACTCATCAGTGAAATGCCGGTCGGGTACAAAACCGTATTTAACATGTTCGCTATCGAAGGATATTCACACAAAGAGATTGCCGACGAGATGGGCATCAGTGAGAATACCTCGAAATCGCAATACTCAAGAGCCCGGGCATTCTTAAAAGCGAAACTTGAAGAATTAGGAATTGAGCGATAAAGATTACATAAAAGATTTGTTCTCTGAGAAATTGGGGAACTATGAAGCAAAAGTGAATCCCGAATTATGGAATTCGATTGCTTCTCAGATCGGAGCTACTGGCGCAGCTGCTGGTACAGCTACCGGTTTATCGCTTGTTGCCAAGTGGGTGATCGGCGTGAGCATTGCAGGCGCTATCACAGCAACTGCGTTGATCATAAATAATTATTCAACAGTCGAAGATCAGCCGCAGCAAACAATTGAAGATACCAATCCGGTAGCTGAAGTAGCTACTGATACTCATAACACCATAGATGATGCAGTGATTTCTCCTGACGGGATAAATGCTGCTGAGAACTCTACTGTTGTTGATCCGTCCGAAAATGAAACGGCCTCTCCAGCCTCTCCGGATACCCGGGAAGAACCAGTTGTACATACTGAAGTACCTTTTGTTCCTGTCACATCCGGTCATGAACAAGAAAGAAGAATGGGAGAGCCGGGACCACCTGCTACCACACCGGTAGGAGAAACCGAACGCAAAATTCAGGAGGCATTGGCCAATCGTGAGCATGTACACACGGATGATCCGATTGTAAATGACCCAACGTTCCCTGAAGAGGTACCTGCCGAAGAACAAAAAGTAGAGGAGAAATACTACCGGGTGGGTGCACTACCGAATGTCTTTACACCAAATGGCGATCGCATCAATGATATTTTCGAAGTAGAATCGGAGAATCTGACGGATTTTCACGTGGTGGTGATCAACTCCAATAATTCGGTGGTGTTTGAATCGAATGACCCTGATTTCAAATGGGATGGTCGCGACCGAAGCGGACAAATAGTTCCTGCAGGTACGTATGTCTATTTCATTACTGCGAAAGAATTCGGGACAGAAAAACCGAAGCGTTACAGTCCGTTGCGCATCGAGTATTAATTCTTTCGGAGAAAGGCGGCATAGCCTTTAATTCCCTGATAGTATAAGATCAGTGTTACGATGAGCAACAGGTGCCCTGCACTGTTCTTGTCGAACCAGGGATGGATATTGATCTTCATAGCCTGAATCACGGCTGCAGGAAGCAGTACGAGAACACTGATCCACAGGATTCGGAATGATTTAATGGTTCGGGCGTATGTGGCTCCCAGTATACCTAAAGACCCGACCAAACCAATGGTGGAATTGATGGTAGGTACCAACATTCCTTTGGAGTAATCGGCTTCGAGATCTACGAACACAGATACACATACGGCAGCGATCAGCGCAACAATCAATTTTACTATGCTTACCTTATCCAGTATGCGCCGAAGGTTTTCTTTCGGATGGATCGAGATCATTGCTTTTTCTACAAAATAGATCGCGAGGATGGAAAGAAACCAGGAAGGTGTTTTTCCCGGAATTCCCCAATAGTTGTACAACAAATGACCTAATCCACCAAAGAAGAAACTAATAGCAAACAGTAGGTAAAACTTTCGCCAGGATGAGAAGAATTGCTCTTGTCTTGCCAAACGACCAATGCGGTAGAAAAAGAAGAGACTCACTGCGAAAAGCAACATGTCTTCAAAAAAAGTATTTTGCTCAAGGAGGTGCAATCCCATCCATTCGCATTCCATCTTTTCAAAGTTTTCCCCGATCAGCATATTTCCTTGTTATCCGGTCACGAAGTTAAGCTTTATTATATTTGAAGGGAATCAGATTGGGTCACACGTATATGCTTCGCCTGTTTTCTTTTTTCCTGGTAATTATCTGGCTGTTGATTTCCTGTAAGGAAACGGCAGGTGATGAAAATAGTCGCACGGAAAAACATTGGGTTTCCACAGAAGATCAGCCGGGCCATCAAGTTTCTGAATTGGAAAAGACGATCAATGGTAAATGGGTCCAGGATCGGCAGGAATGTACAAATGCCGCTGCTGTCAAAACAACCTGGTTCTTTTCAGATGGAGAAGTACAATGGAACAATTTTACACACCCGTATGTGATACGTCACGATACCCTGTTCATTGCCGGTATTCCACATAAAGTTGAGGTTAAATCGCAAAATTCAATAGAAATAACCGATATATCCATCAATTGCAGGAATGTTCTCAGACGTCCCTAGTACTTAATTCCCCTTCTACTTTACGGAGCACTTCGGAATATACTGCTTCTTCCGGCCACAAGATTTTGTCTGGTAGGTGGAGCAAATTTTGAATAAGGGAAGTATCCTGATTAAGGGTATTTGATTTGCTTCGACCGTCTATTGCGATCAGCGCACCAAAACGAAGTGCCGGAAGGTATTTTCCGCTGTGATCGATTAATTTTTCGATGGTTGTTTTTTCCAGCCCTCCAACATAGGTCGCAGCTAGTCCGATACCTCTCCATAAATTTCGGCGACGCTCTTCCGGAAACAGGGCAATTAATTCACTGCTTCGGTCAGGATCACCCTGTGAAATATACCAAAGGCTTCGACCCAGCCCCTGATCAAAACCTTGTTTTCCCTCTTCATCAAAAAAGGAAGGATACTGTTGCATTCTTAGTGCTTCCCGTCTTTTGAACAATCCGGAATAATATCCGTAGCCATCAAAAATGCGCCATTGCATGGCAGGAGATAAATGCCGGATGAAATCATCGGGAAAATGATCTGTTTCTGCAGTGGCCCAACCCAACCCAACATGGATTTGGGAAGCATGTTTTTCTGAAAACTGATCTTTAAAATCGACCCATTGCGGCAGAGTGGAGTCTCCGTTCAGCAAGTCGTTTTTAGCAAGCAGACTAGCTGCTGATTCATAAGCAACGGAAATGAAATCACCGCGGTATACGGCGAGTTGTTCTTCCCAGGAAGTTATTGGTTGCGATAGCTCACTGACCTCGCGAAAGATCTTTTGTACGTTCGCTATGCGATCAGTGACTGACACTCACTTCCTTTATCGGGTAAAACCACATTACACGTACCTGCTCCTGTATTTCCGGTGAAGCGATAACTCCATCGGTGGTTGAGACTTCCGGTGCACCAATTTTCATGGTGTACGGATCAACAGGCATATCCATTGGCGTTCCATGGATTTTGTTGCTCATAAGACGGAAGACCTCGGAAGCAATTTGCTCCAGTACGCTCATGTTTTCATGTACCTTTTGTACGAGTTCCTGCGGTGAAAAACGCTCGTCAATGCCTTTGTGGAATTCACGTAGATAACCGATGTCGAACGGATCAATATAGCGCTCGGTAAATACAGTTGTATCGTGCTCTGCCCAATCAAGGAAAAGTCGTTGCATTTGAGCATTCAACATTCCAAAGCGCTGCCCGACGCAACCTTCTGACGCGAAAAGATCACGCAACACAAGGATGTTGGTGTACCCTTCATTGGTAAACAAAAGGGTGGGTACCGCCCAGTATGTGGCCCAATCCCAGAAGATTTTGAGAACCATCGTTTGAGTGTGCCCCCACAACGAATACATCGAACGATAAATCGGCACCCAATTTTCAAACAATGCAAAATGTGTGCGTTCAAAAACGTTGGTTCGTACAGCAATATCTTCACCTGCCAGATCGCGCAGGATCAGGTCTGCAACAAAGGTGTTATTGAGCGAAATGAAATCGGTTCCGGGAGAGTAAAACGGATCCAGAAAGAGTCCTGATTCGCCGGTTACTGCCCAGCGGTCAGTGGAATATAGTCGTCCTGAAGAATGCGCAAAATGTTTAAGAATCCGGAAGTCCAGTACGTCATCGCGTTTCTGATCGAGGATCTGATAGCAGAGCGGTTCGTTTTCCTTCAGCCAATCCATGGCCTTTTCGTACTTGTTGAATGTTTCAAGCGGATGATAACGCGGATCGGCCACAATCCCAATACTTGTGTTTCCGGTTGCCAATGGAATAAACCACACCCAGTATCCGGTTCCCATGAAGTGAACAGTACTGAGTCGACGTAAACCCGGTCGTACATAGGTACTCCAGGCTTCATTATCCGACCATTTATCAATATCAATTTCTCCCTTTACACGGAACCATGCTGAACTTACATCGTGATCGAGGTCTTTTTTGAAACCGAGTTTTCGCTTAAGGAAACTGGATCTTCCTGTGGCGTCTACGACCCAGCGCCCTGTCGCATGCAGGGTTTCACCTTCGTAGGTGTATTCCACCACATGTGGTTCGGATTCAAGGTCTACATTGGTCACTTTTGCTCCGAGTAACACGGTTGAACCCAACTCCCTGTTTCTACGAACAAGTTCGTTTTCAAAGGTTCCGCGATCCAATTGATGACTGGGAACCGGAAGTAATTCCCTCGGTCCCAACTCAACGCGTTTATCTATCTGCTCTTTGTGCTGTGGCGTAAAAAAGAAGCGTAATCCGTGTTTCGGAAGTTGTTCTTTGTCCAGATAATCTTTCAGGTTGAGCACTTCACGAATGTAGTGCGTTCCGAGTTCTACGGTGGATTCTCCCACTTTGTGAGCAGCATCCGGAGCATCCCCGGATCGCATTTCCAGGGTGAGAATGGAAATATCAGGATTGGCCTGCTTTAACTGAAGCGTGAGTGTAAGTCCGGCAAGACCCCCACCAAGAATTACCACGTCATATTGATTGTTCGGCATACTAGCGACTCTAAATGAATTCAGAGACTAATTTAGGAACAATCTTGAAACGCAGTATGTGGAAAGGAAACTACTCTACAGCAAAGCGAATAATATCTGCTTCTTTTGTTCTTTCATCCTTGACACGAAGCATATACATGCCATCTTTGAGGTGTTTCACAGGGACTTCGATCAGGTTCATTCCTTCAATGGAGGGAACAGAAGAAGTGTAAACAACGGCCCCGGTAAAATCGCACACGGTGATTTCCAAAGCATCGCTTTGCTGCGCGAGCACCTGTACGTGGAATTGTTCATTTGCCGGGTTCGGATATCCTGAAACGATCTTGAATTGGAAATCTGTACTTTCTGTGGCAATCGCAATAATGTCAGAAGTTTTAGAGTCTCCGTTATAATCTACCTGTCTCAGACGATAGTATGTAATCGATTTGAACGGTTTAAAATCCTGGGCGCGATAAGCCTGACCGTCAAGGTCCGTACCAGCTCCCTGTACTTGCAGAAAATCCTGGAAGTGAATACCGTCTTCGCTACGTTCAAGCACATAGTGTGAACAGTTGATCTCTGCGGCTGTATTCCAGTTCAGTTCGTTATAGCCATCTGTATTATTTCCGGAAAACTCTATCAATTCTACCGGTAATAATGTACAACTAATGTCTGCTGTACCAAAGAAATCCAGCGGAACAGTGGTAAGGGCACTACTATAATTGGAGAAGCAAATCAAATATTGATCGCCCGTTGAAACACTCATCGTTGGCTGGAAGTTTCCTGCATATCCACCTGCCGGAACACTGCTGGCCATACCTGTATAACTATCACATGGCGAGTTCCAATCGCATGTTACGGGAGCTTGTGTATCGTTGATGATGTTCGTACATGTATTCGGATCATAGCTCCACATAATCCAGTCGTAACAGTTTCCTCCGCCAGGTGCACCGAAACTGAATTCCAACTGACCACCAGCGGCCACGTTTACCGTAAACCAGGTACTGTTTAGCTCACCACTAAGCAAACACCCATCGTTAGCACTGGCCGGATTTGTTGATGGGTTGGAAGTACAAGAGGTACAGAGTTCATCGATGCTACCGTAACCACTTGGGTCTACCTGGAACGCCAGGTTGGTACAAACCGGAATGGCCACGTTGCAGTCTCCTGCTACTGCCGGAGTTCCCGGGTTCGGGCAATCTACGTCGAAAGTGACAGAATAAGCCCCGGTTCCTTCAGCATCCAGAAGAATGTAATAAGTATTTCCAGCGGTCCAGTTCATTGCTCCGTAGTTTCCGGTGGTAGAAATATCGGAAATACAGCTCCACCCTGCCCCTGTGGAACAGCCAGCAGCTGCATCTACCCACATAAAGTCGATAAAGCCTCCGGAAATGGAAGTAATGTTTAAAGAGTGAATTCCTGATGAAGTTGCGGTGAAACTGAAGATCAACTCTGCGCCCGGAGTGCTGAATCCGCAGGCTCCAATGTCCCATGTTCCGGTTCCGCTGAGACTGGCGCCGGTACTCGTACCGCACCCGATGAGTGGTGTAATACTGGAACATGGATTGGTGCCGGATCCTGCACAGGCATCGTAAGCACTTTGGCAAACCGCATCCCATGCGGTATTACAGCAATATGAATCGTTTGTGATTACCTGGTTGTAGCAAGCATCGTTGGGAACCGGTGCAACGACCGGGCAAGGAGCCGCGCAGGCATCGTATGCGGATTGACAAAGACCATCCCAAAGCGTATTGCAGCAGAACGGATCGGCGGTGATTACCTGATTGTAACACGCATCATTCGGTACCGGTGCAGCAACGCATTGTGAAAAGGACTGGTAATGAAAACCAACAATGAGCAGAGCGGTTATGATTAATTGTTTCATAATTCAGTGTTAGTCGATGAGAAGGTAGGTGTTGGGCTGGCTGTGCAATGCGGTTTTCCTTGAATTGGAAAGCTGAAGGAAATCAGCCACGCGAATTTTCGGGATGTTGCGTTGTGAGGTTAACACACGGTATTCTTCCGGAAAATCAACGATCCATGCACGAAGAGCTTGCTTATAGTTGGCATAGTCAGCATCCATGTTTCCATTGTCCACATAATAGGGCAGCGGTCGGAAGTCTTTGTGCATCACCTGTTCCACAGACATTCCCATGACTCCGGTAATGGTTTGTTTGGACAACAGGGTAATGCGGTATTTTTCGCGATATGTGAACGTGAATTCAGTGGCGTCTAAGCGCTTCGATTCGTGTTCAGCAACATTGAACAGATCATAGTTGTAAAGCGATGTATGATCCATTTCGCATCCTTCGCAATCAGCAGGTGTTACCTTGAATGAACGGGTGAAATAGTAGAGAAGCGCCTCATAGTGATCCGGATGGTCAGTTTCCATTGCGTTGAGCTCAACTCCGGAAAAGAACCTGAGCGCAGCACGATTGTATCTGAGTTGATCCTGAGGGTTCTCCTGCGAATACCCTGTAGTAGTAATGACGGCGAAACAAAGCATTAAGAAATGCCAGTGAAGTCGTTTCATAGGAGTGTGTATTAGTTGGGTTAGTCGTAAGTAGCTATAGGCCAGCGCAAAAATAGGCATAGCGGCGTGGTTGTCCAATGAGAAGTCCGATAAATACTAAATCGGCATAGCTTATTAACAGGTTAAGAAATTGTTCTTAAATATTTAACAAAAGAAAAAGCCCTGACATGCAGGGCTTTTGAATTGTTGAGGTCCCGAGCGGATTCGAACCGCTGTACAAGGTTTTGCAGACCTCTGCCTAACCACTCGGCCACAGGACCAGTATTTTCAGGCGCAAAGGTATAAAAAAAATGGTTGCGCCCCTACTGTTCAATGATTATTGCGACATTGTCCACATCTCCATTGATCGGCGGACAGATCTTTGTGATCTTCACACGCACTTGTTGGACAGCAGGAATGTCCTTTCGGATACGATTGATAATTCGCTGTCCGGCATGCTCGATCAATTTGGAACGAATGGCCATTTCTTCCTTTACGATAGCGTTAAGCGTTACGTAATCGACGGTGTGTTGCAATTCATCTTTTTCCGCTGCCAGGGAAAAATCTGTTTTTACGGAAATGTCCACTGTATAGTGACCGCCAATCGCAGCTTCTTCAGGCAAACAACCATGATAAGCATAAAGCTTTACGCCATTGAGTTCAACGGTGTGGCTCATGCTTTTTCGATCAGGGCATTGAGCGCAGCAATTCCGGTCTTCATGCGATCAACAGACTCTTCTTTTCCGAGGAAAGCAGAAATATCAAACATGCTTGGCCCCGTTCCTTTTCCGGTGAGCAGGAGACGGAAGAGTGGAAGCACGGCACCCACACCAAGACCTTTTTCCTCCAGAAATGCTTTGAAGGCAGCGTCGATGGATGGACCATCAAACGTTTGCAGGCCAGACAGCACATTCATCCATTCGAGCATTAATTCTTCGGATGAATCTTTCCACTTCTTACTTACTGTTGCTTCATCGTAAGTGGTAGGGCGCTCCAAAAGGAAGGCTCCTTCCTCAAGGATATCCTTCACAAATGTGGCGCGTTCTTTCATCAGGTGGCATACCTGAGCGAGTGTTTCCCGGGAGTATTCCTTATCGGTAAGCGCCGCGAGCATTTCCGCAAGAACTGCGTCATCTGTATTGCGCAAATATTGTTGTTGATACCAACGTGTTTTGTCCGGATCAAATTTGGCACCCGCTTTTGACACACGATCAAGTGTGAAAGCCTGTGAGAGTTCTTCCAGAGAGAAGATCTCCTGAGGAGTCCCCGGGTTCCACCCGAGGAAGGCCAGCATGTTCACAAACGCTTCCGGGAAATAACCGTTTTCGCGATACCCGGGGAAGATCTCTCCTTCAGCCGTTGTCCAGTTGGTTGGAAATACAGGAAAGCCCAAACGATCACCGTCACGCTTGGATAACTTTCCATTCCCGTCGGGTTTCAACAGTAAGGGAAGGTGTGCGAATTTCGGTTCTTCCCAACCGAAGGAACGGTACAACATAATATGTAAGGGTGCAGATGGCAACCATTCTTCTCCCCGGATTACATGACTGATCTTCATCAAATGATCATCCACGATATTGGCGAGGTGATACGTAGGCATCCCGTCTGATTTGAACAGAACCTTATCATCAAGGTTGTTGGTGTTTACCACTACCCATCCACGGATTTCATCGTGAAAACGAATGTCTTCGTTACGTGGCATTTTCATTCGGATCACATAAGGATCTCCATTACTGATACGTTGCGCCACATCATCATGAGAGAGCGTCAATGAGTTTTTCATTGAGCCACGGGTAACACTATTGTATTGCCAGTTTGGCATCCCCATTTGTTTTGCCTGTTCACGCATTCTGTCCAGGTCTTCAGCGGAGTCAAATGCATAATAGGCATGCCCGGCTTCTACCAGTTGTTCGGCATACGGACGATACATTTCTCTTCGCTCCGATTGAACGTAGGGACCGTAGTCGCCACCGAGCCCGGGACCTTCTGTTGGCATGATTCCACACCATTCCAAAGCGTCCATGATGTACGCTTGCGCTCCAGGCACAAAACGGGTTTGATCCGTATCCTCGATACGAATGATAAAAGTACCGTTATGCTTCTTGGCGAACAGGTAATTATACAATGCGGTACGCACTCCTCCCATGTGCAATGGGCCGGTAGGTGATGGAGCGAATCGGACGCGAACGGGGTTGTCAGACATGATGTTCTCTGTTTAAATGTCGCCGCAAAGATAGAGAAATGGGAAAAGAATCAACGGGAATCGCCCTAAAAATGAACGCGGGAGGCATACGATTGTATCTTTAAATAACGTTAATTTTACGGGGTTTACGCCCGATTATCGTAACTTGGAATTTCGCGTTGAAAATATGAGCGCTTTTGATCGACTAATAGCACAAATTGATGCCTTTATCAGAAAGTTCTACAAGAACCAGTTGATTAAGGGTCTTTTGCTTTTTACAGGGGTATTGATCCTCTCCTATTTGTTTGTGATCACCCTTGAATACTTCGGCCATTTTAATTCAATGGTCCGTGGTGTTCTCCTGTTCAGCTTTCTTTTGGTGAACGGATATATTCTTGGAAAGTATATCATTATTCCTACTCTGCGGCTGAAATCGTTTGGTCAGCGTATTGATCGCTATCAGGCATCCAGGATCATTGGTCAGTTTTTTCCAAATGTTTCAGACCGTTTGTTGAATACGCTGCAGCTGAGTGACCGAATGGACGCCAACTCTGCGGACTACGAATTGTTAAATGCCAGCGTTCAGCAGCGCAGTTCCTCAATGAGCGTTATCCCCTTTGCGGATGCGATTAATATCGGCGAAAATCGAAAGTATTTGACCTGGGTTTTACCGGTTGTATTGGTGTTATTTTCTATTGCGGTATTCAGCCCGTCTATGTTGACGCAGGGGACGGAGCGCGTGGTTAATTTCACAGAGACGTATGAAATTCCAGCTCCCTTTACTTTTGAATTGCTGGCAGAGAACAGTCGTATTGAAGAAGGCGAGGATTATCCTTTTGAAGTAGAAATACAGGGATCTGCGCTTCCGGAGAAAGTCTATGTAAAATCGGAACAAGGGCGCTTTTTGTTGTCAAGGGTTTCGAAGAATAAATTTCAGGGGAAGTTAGCACAGGTGCGAAATGATATGCACTTTCATTTTGAGGCAAACGGATTTTCAAGTGATCAGTTTTCGGTTTCTGTGATTTCGAAAACAGCGATCGGAAAGCTTCAGGCTACACTTCATTATCCGGCTTACTTGGGAAGGGAGACAGAGGTGGTTGAGAATGCAGGTGATCTGATTTTGCCGGAAGGAACCGATGTTGTCTGGAGTGTACTTACGAAGAACAGTGATGGTGTGGAGTTCTGGTTGAATGACACCAAAGAACGTTTTCAAAAGGACGGGTTTTCGGTAAAGAAGCGCTTATTGACTAGTTCGAAGGGAAAGATCATCTTAAAGAATAAGCAAAGTGGTAAGCGAGACACCACAGGTTTCACGGTTGACATTATAAAGGATGAATACCCGACCATCCAGGTGGAGGAAGTGTTGGATACGTTGAAGGAGGGAATTCGCTATTTCTCTGGCCTGGTGGGTGATGATTACGGACTTCGCGGGTTGACTTTTGTTTATACGATTACCAGTGAAGGAGGTAAATCCAGAACGGAACGGCTTCCTGTTGGTCAGGTGTTCGGTACGGAGTCACCATTCGATTTTGCAGTCGATTTCCGCCGGGAGAAGATTCAGTTGAATGACCGGATTGAGTATTATTTTGTGGTCAGTGATAATGATGGGGTCAACGGTAGCAAGACAACAAAGAGCCGCTCGTTTGAATATAAGCTTCCGACATTGGAGGAGCTCAATGAGTCGCGGGAAAAGGATCAGGAAAAGGCCCGATCGGATCTTTCAAAAATTCTGAACAAGGCCGAAGAGTTTAAGGAAAATCTGGACCGTCTTCGAAAGGAAACCATGAACTCGCGACAGTCTGACTGGAACAAACAAAATCAGGTTCAGCAATTGCAGGAGGAGCACAAATCATTGGTAGAAGACCTGCAGATGCTCCAGGAGGAAATGCAGAACAGCATGGAGGAAAAGAACCAGTTGTCGGAGATTGACGAAGACCTTCTTGAACAGCAGGAGATGATCAATGAATTGCTTGAGGAGTTAATGGACGATGAACTAAAGGACCTTTTGGAGCAATTGCAAGAGTTGATGAAGGAACAGAATCAGAATGCCATAGAAGAGAACATGGATAAGCTTGAGATGTCTTCAGAGGATATGAAAAAGCAGCTTGATCGTAGTCTTGAAATGCTGAAGCGTCTTCAGGTCAATGAGAAGGTGGATGACATTGAGGAGGAGCTGAAGGAATTGGCAAAGGAACAGGATGAGCTGCGGAAGGAGATTGAGGACAAGAAGGAGATGAGTGAAAAGGATCTTCAAAAGCAGCAGGATATCAATGATGCCTTTGAGGAATTGAAAAAGGATATGGAGCAGCTCGACAGCCTTAATAATGAATTGGATCGTCCAATGGATTTGGGGCTGGACGATGCTAAGGAAAAGAGTGATGAGGTGTCTGAGGATCTGGAGGAATCGAAGGATCAAATGGAGAAAGATAAGGGTCAGAAGGCCGGAGAAAGTCAGAAGAGTGCTTCACAGAAAATGCAGGAAATGGCAGAATCGCTTGATCAGATGCAGGCGGATGCCAACCAGCAACAGCAGCAGGAGGACTTGAATTTATTGCGTGATATTCTGGAGAGTTTGGTGACATTGAGCTTTGATCAGGAGGACGTCATGAAGAGTTTTAATCGCGTCAATGAGCGGGACCCTGCCTATCGCAAGTACGGTCGTAAGCAGCGAAAGATCATTGATGACACGAAGGCGGTAAGCGATAGTCTTTATGCTTTGGCTGAACGTCAGCCGATGATTGCCCAGTTTGTGGATAAGGAGCTGAATGATATCCATTCGAATCATGAGTTGGTTTTGGAGGACATTGATGAGCGTCGTCAGGGAGAACGTCAGGCGCATCAGCAATATGTGATGACGGCCTATAATAATCTTGCGCTGATGCTAAATGAGAGTCTTGAGCAGATGCAACAACAAATGAAAAGCATGATGCCGGGCTCCGGTAGCTGTACGAAGCCGGGCGGAAGCGGTTCGCCGAAACCAAGTCCGGGTTCAAATCCTGGTGATATGAAGGAGATGTTGAAGCAGCAGTTGGAGCAGATGAAGAAGGGACAAAGTCCTGGTGGGAAGAGTGAAGGGGATAAACCTGGCACAGGCAAAGGCCAGGGTGGCGGACTCGGTTTGGGCAATAAGGAGATCGCAAAGATGGCGGCTCAGCAATCGGCTATGCGCCGTAAGTTGGAGGAAATGCGCAACCAGATGAATAAGGATGGTAAGGGTACAGGAAACAAACTGAACCCTTTGATAAAAGAGTTGGAGGACCAGGAGCAGGACTTGATCAATAAGCGGCTTGGAAACAACTTGGTGGAGCGACAGAAACGTATTTTGACGCGTCTTTTGGAGAGCGAGAAGGCTTTGATGGAGAGAGGCTTGGACGAGAAGCGCGAATCCAGGGAAGGAAAAAATGAAAATTATAGTAACCAAATTCGATTTGACGAGTATAACAAGGAAAAACTGAAGCAAATTGAATTATTGCGGTCTGTTGATCCGGCTTATAAAAAGTACTATAAGGACAGAGCGAACGAATATTTCAATAGGGTATTGTAATATTTTATTTAGCGTATGAAAGACGGCTTTGTTGTGATAGACACCCTATCCATCCCTTCCGATTTCGGATCAATTAGTAAGGTTGAAATGTTGATTGATGATGTGTGTGCACGTCTGGATGTTAATGCCGATTATTATGGAAATGTGTTGATAGCGGTTACCGAGGCGGTGAATAATGCGATTCAGCACGGCAACAAAATGAGTGGGTCTTTGAGTGTAGATCTTTCCGTGGGAGACAAGGAAATGGATTTTTGCTTTCGCGTAAAGGACTACGGACAGGGGTTTGATTTTAACAACCTCCCCGACCCTACTGCGCCGGAGAACATTGAAAAGGAAAACGGTCGTGGAATTTATCTTATGAAGTCGCTTTCTGAATTGGTTGAGTTTAGTGATGGA
>JBNKYR010000011.1:0-32693 GCA_050300995.1 Crocinitomicaceae bacterium
GCAGGCTCTGTGGCAGGATGTATGGTTCCACAAAATTCGGATCTTGTGCAGCGGCCATTTCGAATACTTCCTTGAAGAAAGGAAAGGGCGTAAGATCGGCAATTACGTTGATCGGCATGAATTGCGATGCTGTTTGCCCAAGTGCCAGTACAAAGATGAATTTCAGGATAAAGATCAGGATATAGAAAATGATCGCCAGGGCTGAACGTCTTACGAGCACAGCGAACAAAAAGGCAAAGCTGAAATACCCGATCGTTTGAATGAAGTAGATACCAATGTAATGGATGTCCTGGAAGATGCTTGAAAATCCGGAGTAGATGGCACCGAAAATGAACCCGATCAGAAAGGTGTACAAGGTTACGAATACCGCCAGGGCAGTGAAAAAATAGAACTTTGAAAGAATCACCTGCTGGCGGCTGAGACCGTCAATGATATTCTGTCGGTGCGTTCTGTAGGTGAATTCGTTTGTAGTTAAAGTAACCACCAATACACCTAACAACAGGTTTAGCCAGCTCGCAGTCCAGGTGATATAATTCCATACGGTCGGGAAGCCGAACAATTCAGCTTTTGTCGGGAAAAACGGCAGGGAAATGGATCCTACGCCGATAAAGGCCAGTGGAACAATGCCCATGTAAATGAACATGATGGTCCAGAAGGTCGGATAGTGCCGAACCTTGGCAAATTCGATTTGAAGAAGTCGTATCATGCTTTGGTCATTTCAAGGAATTGGTCTTCAAGGCTCTTGCGAACTTCACGCAGTTCACTCAACACGATGCCCTGATCGAAAAAATATTGATTGATCTTTGTCGTGGTCATATCTTCCGAAACATTCAGGACAAACGACCACTCCTTTTGTGCTTCCAGAGAAGCGCCTTCCAGGCCGGCGATGGCCATCTCCAGTTTTTCGAGATCAGCACAACTGATCACCACCTGGCGTGATTTTCCGATGATATGATCGATCTTGTTTTGATGCAATGCAATTCCGTTTTTCAGGATCACCACGTCGGTACATACCTTTTCGATCTCATCCAGTTGATGCGAGGCGATCAAAATGGTCTTTCCACGGGCGGCAATGTCTTTGATCAACTTGCGGATCTCTGCAATGCCTTGTGGGTCGAGACCATTTGTCGGCTCATCCAGCACAAGTACTTCAGGATCGTTTAGCAAAGCCGAGGCAATGGCCAGACGCTGCTTCATTCCAAGGGAAAAGGTCTTGAATTTGGAGTCTTTGCGTTCCCAGAGATCCACGGCCTTCAGTACGATCTCTATGCGTTCATCCAGGTTTTCTATCTGTTTGATCTTTCCAACGATACGCAGGTTTCTGATGGCGTTCAGGTACGGATAGAAATTGGGTGTTTCCAACAGCGCACCGATTCGCTTACGGTTAGCGTCTACGGTCCCGTTTCCGAACCAGGAAAACCGGCCTGTAGTTGGTTTGATTACCCCGAGAAGAATACCGAGAGTCGTTGTCTTACCGCTACCGTTTGGTCCAAGGATACCGAAGACCATACCTTTCTCAACGGTCATGTCGAGTCCGCTGAGTGCCTGCACTTTTTTATAGCGCTTGGAAAGTGAATGAATTTCAAGGATATTGGTTCCCACAAATTGTGTTTTAGTGACTGAAAGTTAGGAATCTGTACAGAACAATACCCCTGATAAAGACAGGCGGGGCGCGCCGGTGATGGATGGAATTTATCGGGTTAGAACGGACTAACTGTAGGAAACCGTCCAACCACGGTTTTCAAGCACTCGTTGCAGCGTAACTACTTCTCTTGCTTGCGGAAGGGTTTCGTGAACACGTAAAAACGTAAGCTTGTTTTCCTGGCGCTCCGGCTCTAATCCAAAGGGGAAATCTGCATTCGGTTTCTCAGTATAGTTCTCGGCAAAAGTCAGCCACTGGCGCAGCAGATTGACTGATTCGTTGTCGCTTAGGGCGAAGTCCCTGCTCTTCACGGAAGCGAAAAAGTCGATGGTTCGGATGGCGCGCGTGAGCAATACGTTGAGTCGTTTTCGGCCATTAGCAGTATTCATAGGGCCAAAGCGAAGGTGAAATTCACCGGATTCGTTGGGTGCATACCCGAAGCTGACAACCAGGTGGTCGCATTCGTCTCCCTGTACATTTTCGAGTGCTTTGAAAAATCCAAGCGATTCATCAACTCGCTCCTGCAGAAGTGCCTGATCTTCGGAGGAAAGTGCCTCGTGAATGCACTGCAACTGTTCTTCGGAGAAGGCGACCACCCCGATGCTTCCCTTTTGTTTCAGTAAATCATGGATCTGTTTGGCGACAGCTCTGGCTTCCGATGGGTTTTTCCGGTCGATGAATTGTCCACTCCCGGTAAAATGATAGTGGATCGGGGTTTCCGTTGCCGCAGACGGATAGGCGCGAAGACGTCCTTCGTAAAAGTGCTCGTTGGAGAAGCGGATCAGATCGGGATGCACGCTGCGATAATGGTGTTGGAGAGGTACCCGTTCCAGCTGATAGGCCGCCTGATGCAATAGATCGATGGGTTCCGAAGGCCCTGAACGAAAATAGGAAGCCGGCCCCATTTGCTGCTCGTCTCCGGCAATCAGACAACGTTTCGCGCGGTGAAGGGTGCCAAGGGCGTGTTGCAAGGGAATCTGGCTTGCCTCATCAAAAATGGCTACGTCAAACAGTTTCTCTTCCATGGGGAAACACTTGGCCAGTTGCACCGGATTGCTCAGCCAGACAGGTTTGAGTAACTGGATCCATGGTCGTGCCTCTGAGTGATAGAGTTCACGAAGCGTAGGATGACTCCGGGTTTTGCCAAACTCTTTAACGAGCAGTGCCTTTCCTTTCCGAAGTGTTGCTTTCAATGCCTTTTCTTCTTCAGAGAGTTTGCGCGCGGGAGTGTTCAGTAATTCGTGGTACCGTATGAATTGTTGCTTGCATCGCCATTCGATCTCACGGGCAAACAGACCAAATTCCTCTTCTTCGGCATTGAGGACGGCCTGGACCTTTTTGTGAATGTCGCTCACCTCAAATTTTGAGAATTCCGGAAAACGCTCCCGAAAGGCAGTGAGGTGACTGCGCAAAACTTCGCCGCGCAGAGCAGAGAAATCCTTGTTACGGGCAATCGCACGCAGGGTGTTTTCCGAAATCTGTTCCAGATCGGCGCGTCGCTCGATCAATTGGGGTAGCTGCTGCTGAAGTTCTTTCAAGAAGGAAGTTGGTGCACTTTCACCGTTAAGTCGGAAGTGGTTTCTCAGATCGTGGTAAAGACGATTCAGTAGCGCATGTTGTTGCGTAAGTTGTAAGCGTTCTTCTTCCGGAATGGCTTCAAGTTCACGCCACTGATCTTCCGGATATAGATGAAGGGCCTGGTAAAGAACTTCCACCTGTCGGGAAGGATCATCAATGCCTAAATCGCAAAATTCAACAGTAATTTGAGATAAATGATCCAATGTATCTGTAATCAGCAGGTGTTCTCGAAGCACATCGACGGCCCTGGAAGCCGGCAGATGGGTGATCTTTTTCCAACGTCTCAACGCTTTTCTTCGGGTGAGAAAACCGCCGTTTTCAAACATCTCGATAAGTCCTTTCGTTTCGGTGGCTGATGGCACCTGATTCCAATGTGATTGGTTCGACGAATATCGCTCGAGTTCTGCTTTCGTTTTCAGGTAGTTCTTCCGTAGTTTCAGAAACTTTCGTTGTTCCCTGGAGTTCAGTCGGAAGATCGAAGCGTGGCGTTTATACAATTCATTCTCATACACCTGGCACAGGGCCGCTTTGCGCATGGCCAATTCCAGATCGTGCCAGTTCTCCATCGGGAAATGTTCCTTCACTTGCCGCAATTGGGTCAGCCAGTTTTCGATTTGTGCATCGAGTTTCAGCAATTTTTCCCGGTTGAGTGTCTGTAGGCGCAGGTGCCCAAGAACAGTACTTAACCCGGCAGCATACAATTCACGAAGTAATTCATGCGATTGAACAAGCTCTTTCACCGAAAGAGTGTCGCTGGAATAGACAAAGGCATCAAGATCCGTATTACCAACGATTTCACGAAATTCATGGAAGGAGACTCCTCCGATCAATTCGGGCTGCGAAAGCAAATCCAGCGTCATTTGGAGATTGTCAAGGTATTGTTCGGAGAGGTACAGGTTCGTTACCGGTTTCAGTTCATTGTTTTCGAAATAGTCCCAACAGGATTTGAGTTCTTGTAAAAATGCGTGACTGAGATGATCGGAAGTGGCAATAAAACTCAGTTTATCCAGACCCAACATCCCCAGTTTTTTCCGGATGACTTCCAGTGCTGCACGTTTCTCTGATACCACGATGCACGTTTGTCCGCCGCCCAATAATTTGGCAACCATGTTGGTCAGCACCTGGGATTTTCCTGTTCCCGGAGGGCCTTGCACTACCAGGTCATGCCCGGGAAAGGTGGCAAAGACGTGTTCGTGATCGGTGTCGGCTGCAAAAAGCTGTCCTTTTGGCAACGAGATCGGGAATGGCGGCTTGGTATCAAAGCCTAAGATCTGGCGTACCCGGGGTGATGGATTTTCCAGTTCCAATAATTCTTCCAGTTCCCGGATCACCTGGTAGCGGTGATGATGAAAATTGCCGATAAAGAACTGATCGGAAAGCACATTCAGTCCATGTTCATGAAGAAGTTGACAAAAGGTTTTGAAATCATCTTCCGGCTTGAACGGGATGTCGAGTTGTTCCAACTGCAATTCCAGGTAGGGGTTTAGAAACACGGCTTCGTCATCTGTTTCAAATCGGATCTCATCTCTCACCCTATCTCGCGTCCAACTGAGTGGTATCATAAAGGCAGGACTAGATACTTTGCGGCTTCCGACAGGCAATTCCACAATTCCCTTCACAAGACAAAGCGAATTTACTCCTGCTTCTTTCCGCGTTTTTTCCGCTTCGCGCAGCAAGGCGTTCGGGAAATGGTGAAAGGTGAGTTCAATCCCGTCTGTCTGCACGACTTTTTTATTGTCCGGATCAATGTGAACAAGGATGTCATTCGCATTGAATTGACAACTCTCGCGAAGCAGGGCTTCCAGCTGGTATTTCAGTTCCTTTTCCAGAGGTCTAAAAGTACGAAAGATTCGCAGTTGGACCCGCATCACGATTTCAAATCGGCATCGTCCGGCAACGCAGTAAAACAGGGTCCCGATTTGCGTTAAATGTTTACTACATTTGCAACGAACATTAATTCCATCTGCGAAATGAAATTCGGAACAAAAGCCATTCATGCCGGGGTACATCCGGATGAAGCGACCGGTGCAATTATGACGCCGATCTACCAGACATCAACCTATGTACAGGAAGGTGTTGGAAACCACAAAGGATATGAATATTCGCGGACGCAGAATCCGACGCGTCACGCGCTTGAAAAAAATATTGCGGCGATTGAGAACGGGAAATACGGAGCATGTTTCGGCTCCGGGCTAGCAGCCATCGACTGTGTGATCAAGATGCTGAATCCGGGCGACGAGGTAATCTCTACCAACGACCTTTACGGGGGAACCTTCCGTTTGTTCAAAACGATTTTCGAGAAGTACGGCATCAAATTTCACTTTGTGGGAATGACCGATCCGGCCGCAGTGGAAGAAAAAGTCAATGACAACACCCGATTGCTTTGGGTGGAAACGCCTACCAACCCGATGATGAACATCGTGGATATAGAAGCCATGGCCCGCATTGCGAAAAAAGCCAATGCCTGGTTGTGTGTGGATAATACTTTTGCGACGCCATATCTGCAAAACCCGCTTGATCTGGGGGCAGATATCGTGATGCATTCGGTTACCAAGTATTTGGGTGGACACTCCGATGTGGTAATGGGTGCTCTGGTAACAAGCAATGATGCAATCGCGTCGGAAATGTACCGCATTCAGAACTCTTCGGGAGCTGTTACCGCACCGATGGATTCTTTCCTTGTTTTGCGTGGAATTAAAACCCTGCACCTTCGTATTCAGCGTCACTGTGAAAATGGTGAGCAGGTGGCGAAATTTCTGGCGGATCATCCACGTGTGGATAAGGTATACTGGCCGGGCTTTGAATCTCATCCGAATCATGAAGTGGCGAAACGCCAGATGCGTGGTTTCGGTGGAATGATTTCTTTCACGATGGTAGGAAACCGTCTGGAAGATGCTCACGACGTCGTGAAAAAAGTGAAAGTATTCGCGCTGGCAGAGTCCCTTGGAGGAGTAGAATCATTGATCGGTCATCCGGCCACCATGACACATGCCTCCATTCCGAAGGAAGAGCGTGAGAAGACCGGCGTGGTTGATTCATTGATCCGCCTAAGTGTCGGTATCGAAGATGCGGAAGACATCATCGAAGATCTTCGCCAGGCACTGGCATAAATTTGTTGAGGTATGATCTACAGTAAATTTGCGGTAATCGGAGTTGGACGCTACGGCGCCACGATTGCCCGTCGTCTGGCGGAAAAGGGAGCGCAGGTTTTTGCGTTCGATCCGGATGAGGAAAAGATTGAGAACATCAAGCATGATGTGGCTTTTGCAGTAACCCTGGATGCAACCGATATCAGAGCGCTTCAGACACAGAACATTGAAGAGATGGATGCAGCGGTTGTTGCCATCGGTGAAAACTTTGAAGCTACGATCCTTACTTGTGTTCACCTGCAGGACATCGGCGTGAAACGGATCATTGCCCGCGCGAGTGGAGAGCATCAGCGGCTCATTCTTGAAAAAGTGGGGGTAACGGAAATTCTGACTCCGGAGAACGAGGTCGCCTATGTTGTTCGTGAGAAGCTGCTGAACCCGAGCATTGTTTCCTTTTTGCAACTGCCGGATGATCATGAAATTGCTGAGATCCGTGCACCGAAGGGAGTCGTTGGGCGCACGATTGATGCCGTTGGTTTCCGCAATAAATATGAAATGACCCTGATTACCATCAAGCGGGAGTATGAGATCACCAAAAATGGAGAAGACTGTACAGAACAGCACATTATTGGTGTTCCGAAAAGCGATATGGAGATCAAGGAAAAAGATACCCTTGTGGTGTTTGGTGCCGCGAAGAGTGTTGAACGCTTCATGGAAATCAACGAAAAGCTGTGATCTACATCGTTACCGGTGTTTCACGTGGATTGGGAAAGGCCATTGCCGATGCCTTGCTTGAACGAGGCGATCGTGTGATTGGGATAGGCCGGTCAACTACAATTGAGCATTCGTCTTACCAATTCATTCCCTGCGATTTGAGCCAACCGGAAGCTGTTCAGGCACTGGAAATCCCTTTTTCAGAC
This sequence comes from Crocinitomicaceae bacterium, assembly GCA_050300995.1. Lineage (GTDB taxonomy): Bacteria > Bacteroidota > Bacteroidia > Flavobacteriales_D > Crocinitomicaceae > UBA4466. The sequence goes on from JBNKYR010000011.1 coordinate 7,230, forward strand.
AATGAAGTCACCCTGATCAACAATGCCGGTATTCTGGGAAATGTTGGGAGGATTAGTGAATCTGCAGCGATCGATCTGGAACAGGTGTTGCGGGTTAACACGCTCGCGCCGGCTCTTTTAGCTCACAAGATCTACCGACAACTTAAAAACAAAGATATGTTCACTCTTGTGAACATCAGTTCGGGAGCTGCAGGCCGTCCGATTCCCTCCTGGGCGGCTTACTGTGCGTCAAAAGCTGCGTTGAATATGTACACGGAAACGTTCTATCTGGAAGAACGTGAGCGGGGACACCACCCGAAAGTGTATGCGTTAGCGCCGGGAGTGATCGACACCGATATGCAGAAGCAGATCAGGGAAACACCTGAAAACAACTTCTCCGCGGTTCAGAATTTCATCGATCTAAAGGAAAATGATCAGTTGTATTCAGGAGAGGAAGCTGCTCGTAGACTCTTGAAATTGCTGGACTTACCGTATGATGGAAGTGTGCTATGTGACCTACGTAACATTTGACCTAACGTTTCCCCCAACTGTTTCGTCTTAATAGTAGACGACTGTGGGATTTTGCGAGAACCTTATCAAATAAGAATTTGTAAAAATGTAAGTGTTTGCGTAATTTCACGTCCCAACGATTACAAATTATACTTTCTAAGACCATGAAATTAAAGCTACTCTCCCTTCTGGGCCTAATCTCCTTTTCCTTAACTTCTCTAGCCCAGTCGACGCAGCCTCTTGATGTTACCAACATGCGAGAGGGTGAGACGGTGGAATACTGCCTTACGCATAAGAAGTATGCGGAAATGATGCAGAATCCCGAAGCTATTGCGGCGTTTCAAAAAGATGAACTGATCCGTCAGCAGGAAGCAGGACAACCGGCTCCGAAAGCTACTGTTTATTATATTCCGATCGTTTTTCACGTACTCCACAACGGAGGAATTGAAAACATCAGTGATGAACAAATTCTGGATGCATTGAATATCCTGAACCGCGATTATCGTTTGCTAAACTCCGATGCGAATAACGTAGCTTCCGATTTCCAGGGGATGCCTTCGGATATCGAAATTGAGTTTCGTTTGGCCACAAAGGCGCCGAACGGGGCTTGTTTCTCGGGAATTACCCGCACGCAGAGCAGTGCTTCTTACAACGGAAACAATGGTGGTGCACAGGTCAATGCGATTATTGCAGGAAATGATGTTTACAACGGTGAATGGCCAGGCGACGAATACCTCAATGTCTTTATTTGCGGAGATATCGGTGGAGCTGCCGGATATACCACAACACCTTCCGGGTGGGTTGGAAATGGAATGGATAACGGAATTTGGGTATTACATGATTATGTAGGATCTATCGGTACTTCCAGTACTTCAACCAGCCGTACTTTGACGCACGAAACAGGCCATTGGCTGAACCTTGAGCATACCTGGGGACCAAACAACAACCCTGGAAACAGCTCCAGTTGCGGAGACGATGACGGTGTAGATGATACGCCGGGTTGTATCGGAGTAACTTCCTGTAGTTTAAATTCAAACACCTGTTCGAATGATAACGCATACTGGGGATACGACATCCGTGATAATGTGGAGAACTACATGGATTATTCTTACTGCTCCAAAATGTTTACGGACGGTCAGAGAACCCGTATGCGTAATGCAATCAACTCTTCGGTTGCAGGGCGGAATAATTTGAAAACAACTGCTAATCTTATTGCCACAGGCGCCGACGGAAACTTCTACCTCTGCAAGGCGGAATTTACCTCGGATAAAACATCTATTTGTGCCGGCGATCAGGTTCAGTTTACCGATCTGTCGTACAACGCGGTTACCGGGTGGAACTGGAGTTTTCCTGGCGGAAGCCCTGCCAACTCGAACAGTCAGAACCCTGCGGTAACATATTCAACTCCTGGGCTGTACGAAGTAACATTGTCCGCAACAGACGGATCAAACAACGATTCTGAAGTAAAGACGGCTTACATCCGGGTTTTACCGGCGGCTGCAACACTTCCGTTCCTGGACGGGTTTGAAACGTACACCACGCTTGATGGAATTGAAGAATGGGAAGTGATCAACGCTGGCGGTAACCAAAAATGGGAATTGACAACCTCTGCAGGTTTGAACAGCTCGAACTCAGCACGCCTCCTGAACCTTAACCAGCCTCAGGGAACAATCGACGAACTTGTTTCGGCTCCGGTTGACCTTTCAGGCGTTGGAAGCGTTGCAACATTGAGTTTCCGATATGCTTACAAGCGTAAAAACACTTCCGATGATGACTGGTTCCGTGTTTACGCAACCAGTGATTGCGGTGACACATGGGTGTTGCGTAAGACCTTGCATGGTTTCCAGTTGTCTACCAATACGCAGGCAGCTTCGTTTGTTCCTTCATCCGAGGCAGATTGGACAACGGTTCACATCACGAACCTGACAAATACTTTCTGGGTGAATAACTTCCGTTATAAATTCCAGTTTGAAGCAGGAGGAGGAAACAACATGTACCTTGACAATATTAACATATACGAAGGCGACCCTTCCGATAATCTTGTGGTTTCAGTAAGCGAAAACGAAGGTGTAAGTGGATTGTCCGTTTTCCCGAACCCTGTAGAAGGCGAACTGAGTGTGCGTTTTGCGCTCAATAATGCGCAGTCAACTTTGATGGAAATCCAGGACCTGTCCGGAAAAGTAGTGCAGACACAGCTTGTTCAGGCGCAGGTGGGATCCAACCTCGTATTTATCAATACCGATGCCCTGGCGTCAGGTATGTATTTCCTTCGCGTTACCACTGGTGGTGTGCAGGAAACAGTACAGTTTGTGGCGAAGTAATGTTCTCTGAGAGCATGGCTTCGGCCCGTTGATTTGAATTTCATGAAAAAGTCAATGTTTTTGGCGGGCCTGTTGTTGATTTCAGCAACAGGCTTCGCGCAGGAAATTACTGCGGAGAATTTCTGCAGCACCGCTGAACGGATGAACGCAATGCGACAGGATCCGAAAAAGATGAAGGTGTTTTTGCAGGATGATCTTATTCGCGAACAGGAAGCAGCACATCCAATTGCTGTTCCCAAGGGTACGATCTACAAAGTGCCGATCGTTTTCCATGTGCTTCATAACAACGGCCCGGAAAACATAGATGAATCCCAGATTTATAATGCGCTGGATGTACTTAACCGCGATTTTCGACTTCAGAATGCGGATACGGCTGAGGTAGTGGCCCAGTTTAAACCGATTATGGGGGATGCCGAAATCGAATTTGTGATGGCGACCAAAGATCCGGCAGGGAATTGTTTCCGAGGTTTTACCCGGACGGAATCACCATTGACTTCACAGGGAAATGACGGTAGTGCTCAGGTGGATGCGATCCGCAATGGAAACGATGTTTACCAGGGCAACTGGCCAAGCGACATGTACCTGAACGTATTTATCGTGGCAGATGCAGGTGGAGCAGGAGGGTATACCAATTACCCGAGTAACTGGGGAGGAACCGACATGAGCAATGGGATTTGGATTCTGTACACACAATTCGGAGAGATTGGGGAGAGCAGCGAAAGTGCTGGTCGATCCTTGACGCATGAGTGCGGACACTGGTTTAACCTGCGTCACACCTGGGGGAATTCCAATAATCCCGGTCTTGCATCCAACTGTAGCGAAGACGATCTTGTAAACGATACCCCCCTGTGTCTGGGCGTGAGTGGATGTCCTTTGACAAACAGTGGCTGCGGTCCTGTCGCCAATGTGCAAAACTACATGGATTACGCGCTTTCATGTCAATCTATGTTTACGGAGGGTCAGGTTATTCGAATGAGAGATGCAATTGTCTCCAGTGTCGGAGGACGAAATAACCTCTGGACCACGCAGAATCTGATTGCTACAGGTGCCGATGGTAACCTGAACCTGTGTGAAACGGATTTCACGTCTGACAAACGTGCGATCTGTGCGGGAGAAACAGTTCAGTTCAGCGATATTTCCTTCAATGTGGTAAATGGTTGGAGCTGGAGTTTTCCCGGAGGGAATCCAACGGCGTCTACAGCACAGAATCCATCGGTAACATATGATACTCCCGGATTATATCCGGTTACGCTGATTGCAACGGACGGCTCCAGTTCTATTACGGAATCGCGCACGGATTACATTCGTGTTTTACCGGCTTCCGGAGCATTGCCGTTTCTTGAATCATTTGAAGACCTTTCTACGCTGAACAGTATTCCGGAATGGGAAGTCAACAATGAGAGCGGAAATGGCTTTGAACTGGAAACAACCACAGGGCACACCGGTACAAAGTCTGCACGACTCAGCAATTTCGGTGAAAGTTCGGGAACCCTTGATGAGCTCGTGGCGATGCCTGTAGATTTGTCGGGAGTATCCGAAGTAACCCTGAGCTTTCGTTATGCTTACAAGCGCAGAAATTCTTCGGACGATGACTGGTTCCGGGTGTACGCAACGAATGATTGTGGCGATACATGGGCACTTCGAAAAACCCTGCATGGTTTCCAGCTTTCTACGCTTACGCAAGGGTCATCTTACAAGCCGACTACGCAAGGAGAATGGACGACCGTACACATGACCAACATTACGAGTGCTTTCTGGGTCGATAATTTCCGTTACAAGTTTGCCTTTGAAGGTGGAGGAGGAAACAATTTTTACCTGGACAACATTAATATCTATGCTGGATCTCCATCGGATGATTTGGTGGTAGGGTTGAATGAGCAGGCCACTGTTCAGGATTTTAGTGTTTACCCGAATCCGGTAGAGGATGAATTGACCGTTCGTTTTTCGGTGGATGCCGCACAGAGTTTCCGGGTGCTTGTATCCGACCTCACCGGTAAGGTACTTCGAAGCCACACGGTACAGGCCAACTCCGGATCGAATATGATTTTCCTGGATACTCAATCTTTGGCGGCGGGAATGTATATCCTGCGCATGGAAGGAGGTGGAGCAATGCAAAGCACTGCATTTGTTGTGAAATGATCAGAATGATTTATATGAAAGACCCGCTTCGGCGGGTTTTTTTGTGGTTCAAAGAATAACCTCCAGAAGTCCCTCAATGCTGGGTTTACGTAAGGTGCGTGTAGGCTGAATTCCCTGACTTTTGAGATAGCTTGCCGTACTTTCTCCCCAGGCGATAACTGCAACGCCCTCCGGAAGAACATTGTTCATCAGAAACCCTTCTGCATTGGACGGGCTGGTGAAAACGTATCCATCACAGGGTGAAATTTCCTTTCCGGCAATAATCGTCCTGTAAACGGTCAGTTCCGTTTTCTGGTCTTCGGGAAAGCGTGATGAGATTGTTTTCAGCGATCGGTTGGAAACCGGAAAAAGCACGTGCCGGTCTCCACACCATTCGAAGAAATCTGTTGCTACTTCACTGATTGGCCCTTCACCGGTAAAATCCACACGACGCCCCATTTCACGAACCACTTTAGCGGTTTTTTCTCCTGCACAGGCCACAGGAATGGAAACCGGTAGCGGGTGTTGGCCCAGGTAAAATACTGCCGAGCGGGGACTGCTGAAAAAGATCACGTCGTATGCACGGGGAATCGTTGTGTAGACGCGTTCAAATTCCAGAAATGAATGGGCGATCAATACGATGCCCTGTTCTTTCAAAAGTTGATCGAGGTCTTTTACCTCCTGGGAACTTTTGGAAATGAAGAGTGTTTTCATCAATTAGCAACAACTTGCTTCAGTTCGGCAACCACACGTTCAGCCATTCCTTCGTGCGATTCTACCGAATAAGAAAGCACACGTGCCGGAATCTCGGCCGTCGGAGAAAATGCAACGTAGAGTTGATCTCCCGTGCAATGCACTCCAAGCGGAAGCTGACAACCTCCCTGCATTTGGTTCAGGATAGCCCGTTCCAGTGCGATGTTGCGTTGCACTTGTGGGTGGTTCATTTTCTGCAGGATCGCGTGAAGCTCCGTATCTTCTTCACGGATCTGCAATCCGAGCACTCCTTGAGCCGGTGCCGGAACAAAGGTGGTTGGATCAAGGACGATCACTTTGAATTCACTCAGATCAATATTCAACCGGTCCACCCCGGCTTTAGCAAGTAGAATGGCATCGTAATTTTGCTCTCTGAGCTTGTTAATCCGGGTGGGGACATTCCCCCGCAGGTCGTTCAAAACGAGATCCGGACGGTAGTGCAGTACCTGCGATTTTCGCCGGGCCGAAGAGGTGCCCACCGTAGCGTTTTTCTTTAACGACCAGGTTTCATTTTCATTAACTGCCGACGGGTGGATAAGCAGAATATCTGCCGGCTCAGCCCGCTCGGAAACGCAACTGATCACCAGTCCTTCCGGAGATGTGGTCTCCAGGTCTTTGTGTGAATGCACGGCAAGGTCGACTTCGCGATCCAGCAGAGCCGCTTCAATTTCCTTGGTGAAGAAACCCTTGCCTTCCATCTTATCAAAGCTGAGATGCTGAATTTTGTCACCCTGGGTTTTGATGATGTGGATGTCGACCGAACATCCGAGTTGTTCCAGTTGCGATTTTACATGATGTGCCTGCCAGAGCGCAAGGTCACTTCCTCTGGAACCAATCGTTACGTGTCTCATTAAAGTCTGTTTTTGAGAAGGATCTCTTTGGCCATAAGCATGGGCATGCTCATGTATTTCTTTTCCATATAGCCGATCACTTTCTCGAGTGTTTCGCGGGAATTTTCATCCAGGGCATTGAGTTCGTCGCGGAAAACTTCGTTTACGGCTGTCGCGCGGATCTCCTTTACCTTGTTCGGTACGGCACGCATGGCCAGTTCCACGGAACGTTGGTGATGGATATTTCTGAATTCGTAAAGCGCTTCGGAAATGATCTCTTCCACATGCTGGATCTCTTTGGAGCGTTCCTTCAGGTTCTCATTGGAGATCTTCTGAAGGACTTCCACGGAAATGTGCATCACGTTGTGTGTGGCAATGATCTCCGGAGAAAGGTCTTGTGGAATGGCGATGTCGATCACAATTTTACGGCTTGTCTCCCCCTGGAGCAGATGATCGTATATTTCCGGTGTCAGAATATGATTTTCAGATCCGGTACAGGTGATGATGATATCAAAACCACCGGAATAGCTGCTCAGATCAGAAAGTGGATGAGCGACTCCGTTCAGGTCAGCGGCGAGTCGTTCTGCTTTTTCAAACGTACGGTTAAACACATGGAAATTGGTAAATCCATGCTTACGCAGAAAGCGACTCATGTTCGTGTTGGTAATACCTGCACCTACAATCAGGATGCGGGAATCCATCGGAACATTCATGTCGCGCAACTTGTGGTAGGCCAATGACACCACGGAAACAGGTTTGCGTGCAATACCGGTTTCGGTATACACGCGTTTCGCCGTTTCAATGGTATGGCGTATCACAATGCGGATGAGGTCACCGGTCAATGCCATTTGATGGCAATTATCATAGGCGTTGCGAACCTGTGTAATGATTTCCCGTTCTCCTACTACCATTGAGTCCACAGAGGACGCAACGGAAAGAATGTGTTCAACTGCATCTTCTCCATGGAACAAAAATGCCGCATTGGAAAATCGCTGTTCTTTTTCTACACTGAGTTCAGGATAAAGTGTCCGGAAGAAACGACAAAGGAATTCAACATTGACCGTTTCGGATGTTACGAAGATGAACTCTACACGGTTGCAGGTTGACAGGAACATGATCTCATCAAGTTGCAACGAAGATTTAAGCTGCGTCAAACGCTCCTGCTGATTATCTTCTTCGATATGCAGTTCTCCGACCTCATTCACGGAGAGGTTTCTATGCGTAAACGCAACGATGTGTAATGTGTCCAAGTCGTTCGTATCTAACACTAGATGCAAAGATGCTCAGTCCCCCTAATTCAAGTGTCATGAATTTGTCATTTTTCACTATTTAGAGGGGGTCTAAACAAGAAAACGTCTCTTTTTCAGGTGTATTTTTGATGCGGATGAATTTCTGGGTTGAAATGAATATCTTTAAACCAGCATTCAGCGTATGAAATCAATCGAATTCGAATCCGCACAAAACGTGAGAGTTGAGTACGAACTGGCCTCTGTCGGTCAGCGTGCTGCTGCGGCCCTGATCGATTTTTTCGCCTTCGTGATCTACTTTATCATCACAGCAATGGTCTTCCGGCTGGATAATTTTTTCACGGAAGATTACAGTTCGATGCTCTTCCTGCATTTGTTGCTTGTGAAGTTGCCGTTTGTGTTTTACAATCCACTCATTGAGTACCTTACGCAGGGACAAAGCCTTGGGAAATACATTTTAGGTATCCGCGTGGTAACGGTCTCCGGGGAGCGTCCGGGTTTGCGTGAAGTCTTTACGCGTTGGATGTTCAAAGGTGATTTTATCTGGATCAGTGCCGATATTTTTGTGCTGGCCTGGTTTGCTATTCCGATCATGGGAATTGTTTTTGCGGGAACCTCTCCCTTGAATCAACGCGTAGGAGATGTAATGGCAAATGTTCTGGTGATCCGGAACAAATCGAGTGTACAATACTCGCTGCGGGATGTGCTTTCCATCAAAAATCAGGAAAATTATACACCGGAATACCCCGGTGCGATTCGCTTTACGGATGAAGACATGTTGTTGATCAAGAATACGATTCAGCGTGTTAAATCCAATCCGAATAAGGAAAATAAGCAATTCGCGATCGAACTGGCCGATGAATCGGCACGCCTGCTGGGACTTCCGGAAACACCTGAAAAGCGGATGAAGTTTTTGCAAACCCTGTTGCAGGATTATGTTGTTTTAACCCGTTAAGCTTTCCGTATGGCTAAACTGACGCTTGTTCCCACTCCCATTGGTAACCTCGAAGATATTACACTTCGGGCCATTCGGGTGTTGGGTGAAGCAGATCTCATCTTTGCAGAAGATACACGCGTAACCTTGAAATTGCTCAGTCATCTTGAGTTGCGAAAACCGGTGCAGCCCTTTCATGCGCATAACGAGCATAAGGCGTTGGCGTCTGCTATTGAACGAATCAAAACGCACGAAAACTGCGTCCTTGTTTCAGACGCAGGAACACCGGGAATTTCCGATCCGGGTTTTCTACTTGTCCGCGAATGTTTGCAAGAGGGCATCGAGGTGGAATGTCTACCGGGTCCGGTAGCACTGATCCCGGCACTTGTTGCCAGTGGTTTTCCCTGCGATCGGTTTGTGTTTGAGGGCTTTCTCCCGCATAAAAAGGGTCGCCAGACACGTTTGCTGACACTCGCGGAAGAGCCGCGGACGATCGTCCTGTATGAATCACCGCATCGTTTGGTGAAATGCCTTGGGCAGATTGCAGAATTTATGGGCCCTGAACGCCGTGTTTGTGTGGCAAGGGAACTCACAAAGATGTTTGAGGAATTCCGGCGAGGGACCGCAGATGAAGTGAAACAGCATTACGAGCAACATCCACCGAAAGGGGAGATCGTGATCGTCATAGAAGGAAAGCATGACTAAAATAAGCAGTGAAGCATTTTTCCTGGTGCGCAAGGGTGAACCTTCCGTGGCGTTTGAGTTGCGGAAATTGGAGATGGATGCACCAACAGGAAATGAGGTGATTGTGGAGGTAGAAGCCTTCGGACTGAATTACGCCGATGTGATGGCACGGAAAGGGTTGTATCGCGGAGCGCCACCTTTTCCCTGTGTGATTGGTTATGAGGTGGTTGGAAAGGTAGCTCACTGCGGACCGGATGCTGATCCGTCGTTATTGGGAAAACGCGTGATTGCCTTTTGTCGTTTTGGAGGATATGCCCGCCACGTTCGTACGAACGATTATGCGGTGGTGGTTGTCAATGATCAGCCGGCCGAAGAACTAATGGCACTCTGCACACAGGCCGTAACGGCCTACTACATGGCCGAGTACCTGGCACCAGTACATTCGTGTGATACGGTGTTAGTACACGCGGCTGCCGGAGGTGTTGGAACCATGTTGATTCAATTGGCAAAACGTAAAGGGGCGCGTGTCATTGCCAAAGTTGGGCGCGATGAGAAGATGGATTTGGTAAAGTCGCTCGGCGCCGATTTTGTGGTCAATTACAACAAGTCGGATTACGCCCTGGAAGTGAAAAAATGGCTCGGGAATGAGCGATTGGATGTGAGCTTCAACCCGGTGGCAGGAAGTACTTATAAAAAGGATATGGGTCTTTTGGGTGCCGGTGGTCGGATCGTTCTTTTCGGTGGTTCCGAACTTTCCAATGGGAAGTGGGGCGTATTTTCAACACTGAATTTTGTCCGGAAAATGGGAATGTTGCTCCCAATTGGACTGATGATGGGCTCGAAGAACGTTCTCGGTGTGAACATGCTGGAGATTGCGGATCACAAACCGGTCGTAATGGAGAAATGTCTCAAAGATGTGGTAGCCCTTTACGCGAATGGTGAATTGGTCCCCCAGGTGGGAGGGAAGTACCCGTCATCGCAGTTGAACGAAGCACATTCGGTATTGGAAAGTGGCCGCAGCACCGGCAAGATTTCCGTATTCTGGGAATAAATGTTTGGCAAAAGGACAAAATGGTATCCGCTGTTTGAAAGCAGGGAAGAACTGGAACAATTGTTTGTTGTCAAATCGGCCGTGGTACACCGTTCGATGTTCGGTGAAGCCTTACTGGTGAAGAATGGGGATCAGTTTTATGCTTTTCGGAATCGTTGCCCGCATCAGAACAAGGAACTCAACAATTGCTGGCTGGACGAAGGTCATGTGGTTTGTCCCTACCATCAATATCATTTTTCCCTGGTGGACGGCAGGGGGCATGGTCTTTGCCTTGACAAATACGAATTGCGAATTGATGACCGTGGTGTTTTTCTTGGGAAGGAGACCTGGAGTCTGTTCTGATCAACGACTGAAACCATCCAGATCCTGACGTTCCGTGTTCTCTTCCATTCGACGCTTGATCTCGTCATCCACATCCATTTTAGTCAACGGAAGCTTAGGAAGCAGGTCTTTGATCTTTTCACCGCGGTAGGAGATCAGGGCGATCATCATGACGATACTGGTAATGAGGATTGGGTAAAGAAGCAGTCCGGTATCAAAGTTCTTGATTACGAAATTGTCTTCTTTAAGTAACACGAAATAAAGGAGTACGGTGATCAATCCACGTGGAGCAATGAAGACCTCCGGGAAGAGGTTTTCGGGGGATATAAAACGCAGGAGCAGGTAACGAACACCATAAAGTACAGCTACGATCACGAGACTGTTGATCGCTACTTCCACGTTGTAGAGTGAACTCAGGGTAATGCTCAACCCAAAAACCACAAAGAAGAAGGTCCGGATCAGGAAGGCAGATTCCAGGGTAAGTGTGTGAAAATCATGAAGGATCGGCGCTACTTTTTCCCGGTCGAAATAACGTGCAAGTCGTCCCTGAAAGAATACATCTGTGTTGTTGAGCACCAATCCGAACGTCAGAATGATCAGGAGTGAAGACAGGTGGAAGTATTTCCCAACGGCAAAAAGTAACATCAAAACGCTGATGATCAGGAACAGTTTTACCTGCATCCGCAGCTTCTGGAAGAAGAAGACCATCACGTAGGCAACAACCACTGACAGCACTACCGTACCGAAGATATTGAGGATGATTTCCCAGGCAATGGAACCTTCACCAGCTCCTCCTTCCGCACCGATCATGAAGTAGAAAACCATAATTCCCAGGATGTCTGAGAAGGTGCTGTCGTACACCATGAATTCTTTCTTTTTTCCGGTCAGGCGCCCGACACTGGGGATGATGATCGCACTACTCATAATGCTCAATGGAATGGCATAAACGAGTGCTGTGTAAAAGTCCGTAGAAGGGAAAATGTACATGAAGAACCCACCGAGACCGAACATGCTGCCGGCGATCCCCAACAAGGCTATCACAAACGAGCGAAGGATCAGCATGGTTTTCTCCCGCTCAAGTTTCAGATCGAGGGCGGCTTCCAGTACAATCATCACCAATCCGATATTGCCGAGCACCTCCAGAAGGGTGTTTAACTCAAGGTTTTCGTCGAAGATCCCCAATCCGTTCAAAGCACCTTTGACCCCCATTCCCAAACCGATCAGTAAGAGTACCGAAGGGATGTTCGTCCGCTTCGAAACAATGTTGAAGAAGAAGCTGACAATGATTACGCCTGAGAGCGCCATAATGAGTATGTACGGATTTTCCACGTGCTAAAGGTTCGAAGTCAAATGTAGTAAAAACGAAGTGCACCTCATGGCAAAAATTTATTTTTCAGACCTGTGAATGAACATTCGAATATTTATCGTAATATTGCGATATATAGATTTGAAAATGGGACTCACCAAAACAGAAAATTACGCAAAGCAACAACTGGAACTGGCACAATTGCTGAAAGTGTTGGGGCACCCTGCACGACTGGCAATTTTGCAATCCATTGATCGGACAAATGCTTGTATCTGTGGCGAATTGGTAACCGAAACCGGTCTGGCACAGTCGACAGTTTCTCAGCACCTGAAGGAGCTGAAAGCAGTGGGACTGATCAAGGGTACGGTCGATGGTACAAGCATGTGTTATTGCATCGATAAAAAACGCTGGCAGATGTTGCTGGATCATTTGGGTGTGTTCCTGAATCAATCGGAATGTGGAGACAATTGTTGTTAAAAAAAGAAAAGATGAAAGAAGTACAATTTCCAAGAATGCATGTGTCACTTTATGTGAGTGACCTCGCTGCAACGCAGCGGTTTTATTCCACTTTTTTCGGACAGGAGCCGAGCAAAGTAAAATCAGGCTACCTGAAGTATGAGTTGGTCTCTCCGGGGCTTATTATTTCCTTTGTGGAAAATCCTGAACGCGTAAGTTCAAATTTTGGTCACCTTGGTATTCAGGTCGGTTCGAAGGAGGAAATGGAGCGCCGTCTTGAGATGGCCCGCGAACAGGGAATCGTTTCACTTGAAGAGATCGGAACGGCTTGTTGCTACGCCGTGCAGGACAAATTTTGGGTGACTGATCCGGATGGTGCGCAATGGGAAGTCTATTATTTCCATGAAGATGTTGAATTCAATGATCCTCGGTACGCAGAGGAAGATACCACGGCCTGTTGCTCGCCTCAGATGTCGGTGAAGGAAGAAAAGCCAAGGGTGCGACTCAGTGATCTGACTGCTGATAAGGAACCTTGTTGTGAACCTGGGTCTGGTTGTTGCTGATATGGGAAAGCGAATATTAGTCTTGTGTACCGGGAACAGTTGTCGTAGCCAGATGGCGCATGGCTATCTGAAAACATTTGCACCGGAGGGAACAGAAGTGTACAGCGCAGGTGTTGAAGCGCACGGATTAAATCAGGATGCCGTTCGGGCAATGCAGCGTGATGGTATTGATATTTCAGGCCACACTTCCAACCTTGCGGATGAATACGAAGGAATGAAGTTCGATTACCTGATCACGGTGTGCGATCACGCGCGTGAACAATGCCCGTACTTTGCGACGAAAGCCGTCCGCTTCCACAGGGACTTTCAGGATCCTTCCAAATTTGAAGGAGGTGAAGCGGAAAAGGATGCTCGTTTCGATGAGGCCCGTAATGAGATTCGAAGGTATTGTAAGGAATTCGTTCACGCTTATCTGCAATGAAGATCACGGAGCTTTTATCGGAGTTTGCCGGTACTTTTCTATTGGTCTTTATTGGAACCGGAAGTATTTTATTTGCCGAAGCTGAACTACCGGACCAGGCACAACTTTGGATAGCCGTTGCTTTTGGTCTTGCTGTGTTTCTCGGGATATTCCTTTTTGGAAAATGGTCCGGTGCGCACATGAATCCGGCAGTTACAATTGGCTTGTGGGTGAAGGGTGGGTTTCCGCGAAATCAGGTGACGCTCTACATTGTTGCACAATTGGCAGGAGCCATTGCCGCCAGCTTGTTGGTAGGGATACTTTTTCCGCAGAACGTTTACCTGGGAGATACACTTCCCAGAGCAGGAATCTGGCAGAGCGCTTTGCTGGAGTTTGGGTTGACGTTGATCCTGATGACGGGCATTCTCTGGATTTCCGGAAAAAAGCAGGGAACCGTACTCACCGCACTTTTTATTGCCGGAATTGTCGGCTTGGAGGCCTATTTTGCAGGACCATATTGCGGTGCCAGTATGAACCCCGCCAGGAGTTTTGGTCCGGCAATGATCTCCGGTCACCTCCGCCATTTATGGATTTACCTGTTTGCAACAACATCAGGTGCGCTTATCGCCGGATTTTATTGGCGTTGGCAACGATCAACCGAATAATTTAACGTAATTTTGTAACACGAAAACATTTTTAACAGAAGGGACATGGCAGAAGTATTGACAGATTTGGGAATCGAAGCAATTTTATCCCAGCTGGGAATCGAGGAAAATAACAATGGTGCCTCTACTGGAGGCCGTTGGTTTAACACCCGCGGAGAACTGATCTCATCGGTTTCTCCGGTGGATGGAAGAGTGATCGCTACCGTAAATTCGGCAACAGAAGCTGATTACGAAGCGGTGATCCTTAAAGCACAGGAAGCATTTAGGCAATGGAGAATGTGGCCCGCTCCGAAGCGTGGAGAAGTGATTCGTCAACTGGCGGAAAAACTCCGTGAATACAAAGAGCCGCTGGGGAAACTCGTTTCGTATGAAATGGGGAAATCTCTCCAGGAAGGATTGGGTGAAGTACAGGAAATGATCGACATCTGCGATTTTGCTGTTGGATTGTCGCGTCAGTTGTATGGTTTGACCATGCATTCGGAGCGTCCGGAGCACCGCATGTACGAGCAGTATCATCCGCTGGGAGTTGTCGGAATTATTTCAGCGTTTAACTTCCCGGTTGCAGTTTGGAACTGGAATACGGCGCTTGCATGGGTTTGTGGTGATGTGTGTGTCTGGAAACCATCTGAAAAGACACCGATTACGGCCATTGCCTGCCAGCAGATCACAAAAGAAGTATTTGATGCGAACGGTGTTCCGGAAGGAGTGTCCGGATTGGTGATCGGTGGACCGGAGATCGGTAAACTGATGGCTGAGGATAACCGTGTGCCATTGGTTTCTGCAACTGGTTCTACCCGCATGGGTAAATCGGTGGGAGCCGCAGTAGGTGCCCGACTCGGAAAATCTCTTCTTGAACTCGGAGGAAACAATGCCATTATCATCACTCCTACCGCTGACCTTAAAATGGTAGTGCCGGGTGCTGTATTTGGTGCAGTTGGAACTTGCGGACAGCGTTGTACTTCAACACGTCGATTGATCATTCATGAAGAGATTTACGACAAGGTGAAAGATGCTTTGGTGAATGCTTACAAACAAATCCGCATCGGAAATCCGTTGGATGAGCACAACCATGTTGGGCCGCTGATCGATAAGGATGCAGTTACGATGTACCAGAACGCGCTTAACAAGGCGTTGGAAGAAGGTGGAAAGATGGTTGTGGAAGGTGGTGTCCTCGAAGGTGAGGGATACGAATCGGGTTGCTATGTGAAACCGGCAATCGTTGAGGCGCAGAACCATTTTGCAATTGTTCAGCACGAAACATTCGCACCAATCCTGTATTTGCTGAAGTATAGCGGAGATGTCGAAAATGCGATCAAAATTCAGAACGGAGTGCCGCAAGGACTTTCTTCTGCGATCATGACGAACAGCTTGAAGGATTCGGAAAAATTCCTTTCATGTGCGGGATCAGATTGCGGGATTGCGAACGTGAATATCGGAACATCCGGAGCTGAGATCGGCGGTGCATTTGGAGGTGAAAAGGAGACCGGTGGCGGTCGCGAATCCGGATCGGATGCATGGAAAGTTTACATGCGACGTCAGACGAATACAATCAACTATTCCGACAGCCTTCCTTTGGCGCAGGGAATCAAGTTTGATCTGTAATACGAATCAGAACATTGATAAGCGGCTCCCGGATCGGGGGCCGTTTTTTTTACTCGGCAACAGGAAGAAGGATCATCCCGAAAATGATCTCCGAGTGTTCCATGACTTCCAGATCACCGGAATAGCTTTCGTTGGGATGCAGAATAAGGAGATCTCCCTGATTCAGTTCCTGCCCTTCGATGACGCCCTTCCCCGAATGAAAATAGTAGAAACGATAAACTCCTTCCTCGCCGATAAGTTGCAATATGGCCGGTGGTGGAAAAGCACTTCCGAATACTTCACTTTCGATGCCCTTACTGGTCATCACATTGAAATCCCGGCACATGCCATCAGAGGATGTGTCCCAATCACCAGAATAAATGTCCACATCAAATGGGCGAAGACGTTTGGAGTACTTCTCGCGATGATGGATGACCACTTCGCCTTCAAGTACAAGCGTTTTTCGTTCAATATCCGGTAATGGAGTAAAATGAGAAAAGGGAACTTCCACTGTTGCAACACTCAGTCGGAAAGAAAAATCGCGCGTGGCGTATGAACTTCCCTCCGGGAAAATAAAAAGTTCCGTGGTGGTCCCTCCCGACCACCGCTCCGTCACAAATTCTTGGGCCCGTCGTATTTCCAGACCGCCCGGCAATGTCCGCATCGATTCCATAAGGTTATCGCTTAATTACCCGCAACGTACGCTCGCCTTCAGGAAAGGAGACACGTACAAAATACATTCCCGCGTTCAGCGAGCTTAAGTCTGTGACAGTGGTGAACGATGAAAAGATAAGCTTTTTTCCTGAAGTATTCCAAACAGACAGCCACTGAGCTTCCGAAAGGTTTTCTCCTGTGATAGTCAATTGATCATTTACCGGATTTGGGAAGCAATGGATCTCGGACATTTCAAGCGTGTTCAATCCGGTGGTAATCTTTCCGTAAAGATCGTATTTGGCAAAGAACTCCCAGATCTTTTCAGAAGCGTCAATGTCGTAATTGGTGACTCCGATAGCAATGGGGGCTCCAGGCCAGGTGTGACCGCCCGAGTTGATTCGGTAATGTTCTACTTCCACGCCGTTGTTTCCGTTCGGATACCTGAAATGCGTTGCCGTACAGCCGTCTCCCGGGACAATGTCGGGTACGGGAGTCTCAATGGGTGTAGCATCGCAGACGTTGGCATTGACCCAATAAGAAAGGGTTGTCGGAATGGACTCAATGGAGAGGTTTCCGTTGTAAGGAACCACGCCATCACCGGTTCCGTGAATCTCCATAACTGGCATTGGGTGCTGAGGATTGCAATTCGCTGACTGGTTGAGATTCATGGATCCTGTGACCGATGCAATCGCCGCAATTCGGTGACTAAGTGAACAGGCAAGCGTATAACTCATGAATCCACCATTTGACATACCTGTAGCGTAAACACGGCTTTGTTCGATGTTGTACGCTGCAGAAAGTGAGTCGATCAGAGCTTCCGTAAAGCCAATATCGTCGACGGTACCTCCCCAGTCCGAATTCCAGTACGGTTGATTCGAACCATCGAGTGTTCCCTGAGGATGTACGATCAGAAAGCCTGCAGTATCGGCAATTGGTCGGAAGTCGCCGTAATACATTTGTTCGGAGGCATTACTGGTATAGCCATGAAAATTCATGACGAGAGGTGCAGCGGTTCCGGAACTATAACTGGCCGGAATGTAAAGAATGTAACTGCGGTAGATACCGCCGTGCATTATTGAGTCTGTTACAGTTTGCTGACTTACTGCGGAGAAAACCGTCAGTAGGGATAGGATAGTAGCAAGCGTTTTCATAACATCTAAATTTCGTAGTTCATTAGAGGGTTAGTTGGTCTGGGTGGGTTTCCGATCAAATAGGCGAATTTACAACTTGTCGAAAAACTTGATGGTCTGGTGCATATTCCGCATTATCAATCCTGAAATTGTTACGATTGTAAGAATTTCCCACAACAAATAAGTCTTTTTTTACCAGCTTTTTATTGATGAACTGAAGCTGCTTGTTGGTGCGGGAAGGGTGCAGCACCATGAGCGGAGCACGTAGCAACAGTGAAAGAATGCATAGCGGGATGGATTTCATGGATGTAAATATAAACATTAGGAATTTCCAAAGAACTTCCAATGAGGAAGTTA
Source organism: Crocinitomicaceae bacterium (assembly GCA_050300995.1). GTDB lineage: Bacteria > Bacteroidota > Bacteroidia > Flavobacteriales_D > Crocinitomicaceae > UBA4466. Next base: position 25,090 of record JBNKYR010000011.1, read on the forward strand.
ACATTTCTGATTGAGGATGTTATTATTGTAAAGTCAGGGAGACTAAAAGTAGCCATCCTCGTCTGTGGGAAGTCAGCCTCAGAGCGGGAAGGTCATGCCCATGCGTGCAATGCCAAAACCGTTCTTTCCTACAGTTTTTGATTGTTCGCTATCTGCACGCAACAGTGGATTTGTGTGGTTGAAATGGATGAACTGCACTTTTGCTTTTTCCCCGACCGGGAGATCCCGCAGTTTCTCGGTAGTTTCGATCACAAAGGGATGTGGAATTTCAGAAATGTTTCGATGATTGATCTCTTCCCCATCGTAAAATGTAGCATCAATGAAGGCATAATCCACCTGTTTGATCCAGGCGATCAACGATTGGTCCCATTTTTCCCATTTGTCGATATCAGGAATGAACAATGCTTTGTGCCGCGGACCAGAAATCAGGAACCCAACTGTTTCGGAATATTCGTCGCGATGCGGTACAAGAATGGGCTGCACACTGAGCTTTGGAGATAATGTGACGGACCGGTTTGTGTCCAGTTCTTCCAGTCGGATATTTCCGAGCTGAATCAGTTGATCCCATGGACCATTTTCCGAAAGAAATTGCTTCATGCGCGGCATGGCGTATACGGGAACGTGATCTGCATTCATGGCCTCTCTCCCGAGATACATAAGGCCACTGTAATGCCCGATGTGTGCATGTGTAAGGAAAATCCCATTCGGGGTTTCCTGTTCGGAGCCACTTCTGTTTTTAAGGGCTTTCATCTGCCGGCTGAGATCCGGGCTTGCTTCGAAAAGATAGGATTTGCCTGAATCATGATCAATCAAGCCAAGGCTGACCACGGCTCTTTCCGGGTCCGGTTGATCGAACAATTTCCGGCAGCATTCTTTCCGGCATCCTGCATGCGGAGAGCCAGCGTCCTGCACATTACCCAAAACAATCAACTCAACTCCGGTGGAAATATCCTGCGACGGTGTTTCGTGTTGTTCGGGTGTGGTGGGTACAGAAGATGTACAGCCGGCAGAGAAAAGCACTATGCAGAGGACTAAACGGTACATGTACCCAAGGTACATACTTTTAATGAGGTACCGTTGTGTCGGTTTCTGCTTAGCCTGCGGCCTGGTCTTTTTGTTCTTCCGGGGCTGCTTCTGACTTTGCAATGTTAGCGGCTGGTTCTTCCTGATCCATTCCTGCTGCGCTTGTCATCGGTTTTTGCTGAAAAAAGACATCCTGTGAATTACCCATGATGGATGAATTGCCAGTGGTAGGTTGCGGACGGTTTTTTCGGGAAAATGCTGTTTTCATACACACGTTTTTGAAAAGTAAATCCGGCGCGGATTACTCTTCGAAGTATAGGTTTTTTTCTGCGAAAGCAGAAGCGAAGTGCGTGAAAATTAACGGAATGACTAAATAATCAGGTATTTATACCTGCGTGCTTGCGGAATGTACGCATCGGAACCACTCAGTTCCAGTTGAAGAAATCATCTCCCTGAACCGATTCAAGAAACACTTTACGGAGCTTATCCAGACGTTTCCCGGCCTCGATGTCACCATTCATGGCCGCTTGTTTCGCTTCGTAATAATGGTTCATGGTTTCGCCGAAAAGGTCCTGATCCAGCTTGTTTTTGATCTCTGCGATCTTGGCGTTCACTTCGATCAGAAAATGTTCGATTTCACCCAACTCTTTTTCTTCTTCCTTTGAGGCTCCTTTCTTCTTCATCAGCGTGATGTAGCGCGGAAGAATCTCACCCAGGATAGAGTTGAACTGCTCAAGTTCCTGATTCAATAATTTTTTATGTTCGTCCAGGCCCATGTTGTTGTTTGATGAGTGTAAAGTATTAAAATTTTAATCGCATCGCAACATTTGTTCTTTTTTTATGGCGGGGATTTCCCAACGTGCAAATCTGTACATTTGACGTAATGGCCGGTATTTACATACATGTTCCGTTTTGCCGAAAAAAGTGTACGTACTGTGATTTTCATTTCAGCACTACATTCGGGTCTTACCGACAACAAATGGTCGATGCGATCTGTGCAGAACTTTCGCAACGTAGTCCGGAATGGGCCGATGAGACGATCCAAACCCTCTATTTTGGTGGCGGAACTCCAAGCGTGCTGTCCGCCGGAGAATTGGAGCAGGTAATGAACGTGGTCCGAAAACATTATGCACTTTCAGCGGAGGCTGAGATCACATTCGAGACCAATCCCGATGATTTTACCGAAGAGCAGCTACATATCTGGAAGGAGGTTGGGATCAATCGACTGAGCATCGGATTACAGTCATTTCGTGCGCAGGATCTTGCCTGGATGAACCGGAGTCATACGGCTGCTCAGTCCCGTTCTGCGGTTGCGATGGCTCAACAAGCCGGTTTTTCCAATATTACTGTCGACTTGATTTACGGCCTTCCCGATCTTTCCATGGAGGAATGGAAATCACACATCAAAGAAGTTATTGGGATGAATGTGCCGCATGTTTCGGCTTACTGTCTGACAGTGGAGCAGAAGACGGCATTGAATCATCTGGTGCGCACAGGAGAATTGAAAGTGGCCGAAGAAGAGGAGCAAAGTGAGCAGTTTTTGCTGCTGTCGGATGAATTGGAACAAGCCGGTTATTCAGGATATGAGATTTCTAACTTCGCCCGACCAGGCTTTGAATCGAAGCACAATTCATCTTATTGGAACAGGTTCCCGTACCTTGGAATCGGCCCGTCAGCGCATTCGTTTCGAGGTAGGAAGCGTCGTTGGAATGTGGCAAATAATCGAAAGTACATGAAGGCCTTGGAAGAGGGAACATCCTATTGGGAATCAGAGGAACTCAGTGAAACGGATGTGTTCAACGAGCAAGTTCTTACCGGACTAAGAACGAGCAGAGGGCTGCGGCTTTCCGCATTGAATCCGAAGTTCATTCAACGAAGGGAGTTTGTCGACGTCCTGCATACATTTGAGCGTCGGGGATGGTTGAATATTGCGAATGATTCAATCATCTTGACCCGGGAGGGGAAGCTTCGTGCCGATCACATTGCAGCCACTTTTTTTGCTGAATCGGAAGATTAAATTTCCGTATCTTCAAATGAATTTCAGAAGTATGATTTTACGCATCTCCCTTATTGTGATTGTGCTTGGAATTGCGTGGCTGAGCCTCACGCCGAAGGAAACTATTACGATCGGAAATGATAAGATCAGTCACTTCATAGCCTACGGAGTCCTAATGTTAAACATTGGTCTTTTGACTTACGAGCACAAGAAGACCTTTGTTTGGGGCGCCCTTGCAGCAGTTGTTTATGGTGGGTTGCTGGAGGTGGGACAGCATTTTGTGCCTGGCAGAATGATGTCTTTCTATGATCTGATCGCGAATACGGGAGGAGTGGTGTGCGGTGTTTTACTGACCATCTTTCTGTATACTCCGCTGCGTAATTTCCTGCGTTGGGCAGGATTATTTCGGTAATTTTAAGGCCAGATATTCAGAGAACCCATGGAAAAGCTGAAGAATTTCATCAACGGTGAGTTTTGCGACCCTGTGAAGGGTGCATATATCGATAATTATGAACCGGCCACAGGAAAGGTTTATTGCCAGATTCCGAATTCCACTCCGGAAGATGTTGAGTTGGCTGTACAGGCTGCCGAAAAGGCATTTCCAATATGGTCCAACATGGGCGCCAATGAACGAAGTAAAATCCTTGTACGGCTTTCCGAAGGCATTGAAGCGCGCATGGATGAATTTGTCCGGGCTGAATCCAGGGATAACGGAAAGCCACTGAAACTGGCAGCACAGGTCGATATTCCACGAGCGGTTTCCAACTTCCATTTTTTTGCGACAGCAATCATACATTTTGCCTCTGAGGCACATCACATGGAGGGCGTTGGTGTGAATTACACTTTGCGCAAACCTTTTGGAATTGTCGGATGCATTTCCCCGTGGAACCTTCCGCTGTACCTTTTCTCATGGAAAATTGCGCCAGCGCTGGCTGCAGGGAACTGTGTCGTGGCGAAACCTTCCGAAGTAACGCCCTATACGGCTTATTTGCTCGGTGAAGTAGCGCGTGATGCAGGAATGCCTCCGGGTGTATTGAACATCTTACACGGAGAAGGGGGGGCAGCCGGTGATGCCATTGTGAAGCACCCGAAGATCAAAGCGATTTCCTTTACCGGCGGAACGAAAACCGGTGAATACATTGCGCGGACGGCTGCTCCGATGTTCAAGAAGCTTTCGTTGGAACTCGGTGGAAAGAATCCGAATATTATTTTCGCGGATTGCGATTTTGAAGAGATGCTCAGCACAACGCTTCGTTCTTCTTTTGCAAACCAGGGACAAATCTGTCTGTGTGGTTCCCGCATCTTTGTGGAGCGCCCGATCTACGATAAGTTCAAAGAAGCTTTTGTGGCAAGGGTGTCGGAAACTGTAGTTTCCAATCCGGAAGATCCGAAGGCGAGAATGGGCGCGGTCGTGTCAAAGCCACACATGGAAAAAGTACTTTCCTACGTTGAACTGGCAAAAGAGGAAGGTGGTACGGTACTCACGGGAGGCGAACGTGTTCACCTGGCCCCACCGTATGATGGTGGATACTATATTCGTCCGACGGTGATCGAAGGATTGAGCTATAATTGCCGCACCAATCAGGAAGAGATTTTCGGGCCGGTAGTTACTATCACACCATTTGATACCGAGGAGGAGGTGTTGATGATGGCCAATTCGACGCAGTACGGATTGAGTTCAACGCTTTGGACTTCTGATTTGAAACGCGCGCATCGAATGGCGGAACAACTTCAGGCTGGAATCGTGTGGATCAATGCATGGCTCGTACGCGACTTGCGAACGCCTTTCGGTGGTGTGAAAGCCTCGGGAGTTGGTCGTGAAGGCGGATGGGAAGCATTGCGTTTCTTTACGGAACCCAAAAATGTCTTTGTCAAGTACTAAGAGACTTTCTCTGTAAACGGAGGGCGACATTTTTGATTACCTTCGGAGAACATCTGCTCCGGCAAGCCACACATTGAACATGTCTATCAACTATTCATTCGGTCTTCCGCTCAAGCACAATTTTGCAGAATTCGTTTACTACCAGGGACTTTTTCTTCCCCATGAGATCGACCGCATCCTTAATTTCTGGGATGATACCAAAGTCGTAAAGGCGACCCTGGATGATGGAACCGTTTACAACGACGACCTGAGAAAAAGCTCTGTCATGTTTATCGACGACACCCCTGAAAACGATTGGATCTACAGTAAGCTGGCCGGTCTGGCTATTAACTGCAATAATGAACGGTATTGGTTTGACCTATTGGGTTTTCATCAGGAGTTGCAGTTGACCCGCTATTCGACGGGAGATTTTTTTGACTGGCACCTGGATTTTGGAGCAGGAGCCATTTCGGCAAGAAAACTGAGCATGACCATTCAATTGTCGGATCCTGATGAGTACGAGGGAGGAGACTTGCAGTTTATGATCAATCAGAACATTGTAACCGCTCCCCGAGAACGGGGAACGATCGTCATTTTCCCCTCATTTATCATGCACCGCGTGACCCCGATCACAAAAGGAACGCGTCAATCAATTGTGGGTTGGGTGTCAGGTCCTCCGTATAGATAATAAGAAAGCCGTGCTGCATGTACAAATCTGCAGCACGGCTTTATCGGGTACATCTTTCCCTTTTAGGAGATTACATCCTTACTTGAGAAAATGCCTTAATTCAAAATGAGTGTCTGTGTTGCAGACTTTCCTTCAGATGAAAGCTTCACGAAGTACATACCTGCTGTCTGACCATTCAGGTCAACGGTAAGCTGATTTCCATGTTCACTGTGTTCGTAGATCACACGACCTGCGATATCAGTAACGATCACGTCGAATGAAGGCACACTACCTTCTGAAAGACGAATGTCGAATACACCACTGCTTGGATTTGGCCCCAGTGCAAATACGAGGTCATCGTCCAGTTCGAAGAGTCCGGCGTTCAGATCTTCCCACCAGATCTCAATCTGTGCGTAGTACACATCGTTGAGGTTGATGGTATCGACATACGTGGATTCCGCAGGAATGGTAGAAAGGTCAAATTGTTCCACGAACTGGCGGTCATGAACAGCATCGTCACCAGTACCGCTGGTACAACCCGGCGAACCGATTGCATCCGATTCGAATCCGGCCATATCAAAAGTGATGTAGGATGTATTTACCCCGGATTCATTGGCAATTTCCAGGTTTTGGATGTCCTTCCATAAACCGTATTCAATTTCCGGATCATCTTCAAAGATCCAGCAACTGGTATTTTCATTGGCTTCACCGTCATTGGTCCAGATGTTAAAAACCGGATCCTGCGGAGCGTTCAGGCAGAAAGGGGCCCCACCGTCGCAATCGTCGGCTCTGGCCATCAATTTTGTAATAGTCACCGTATAGGCCACGTTGTATTGGGCAGGTGAGAAAAAGGGCACAAAGAATGTGCAGAGTAAAAAATGTTTCATCTGTAGTAGTATATGGTTCGTGATGTGAATATAAAAAAATGGGAGTTTCACGCTCCCATTTTAATTGAAAATCAAAGAATTGTTTTTGAACAGTACGGCATTGGCGCTGCGTTCTATCATTTTCCGTAATACAGGCTGGCGCAGTATTTTGGAGAGGGAAGTGAGCAGTTGCCTTATGGTTTATTGAGAAAAGCTCGAAAAATGACTATCCAAATTTATAGCTAACACCTTTTCGGAACATTGCTGACAATGCGATAACTTCTAATTATCGAGTAGCTCTTCATTTACTCCGACTTTTGAAGTAACATATTTTAAATCCAACCGAAGTAGTTTCAAAATCCATGGACTAATGAATGTCGCGAGAATTGTGAGATAAAAAAAGTCTCTTGCCAGATAATCCCTTGTATATGGAACAAACAAACCAAAAAGGAGGGAGATCAATATGTATAATGCTGAATTCACGAGCATAATAAGAACAACATTTTTGAGCCTTCTTTTAAAGAAAAGAAACGCAGGAAAATAGATTATTGAATAAAAGACTAACCTTAACAAGGTAATATCAATGGAATTTCGAAAACTCAATTTTACAATAACGGAATTCATTGTTTTAAAATCCCAGTAATGTTTAACTATTGAAAAAGTGCATAATAATATTGCTTCCACAAGAAAGAGTACTGTGAAATACAATAGGAAATTAATTGCCTTCTTCATCTTTCTTCCATAATAAATCAATTATTCCTTTGCCTAATATAACCCGATGTTTATACTTCGAAAAATCAAACTCGATTCCCTTATTTGTAAATTCTTTAGTTATCACCGAATGCACTTCTTCAGGAGCCATTGAGGATGTCATCGAATAGTTAATATAGCTATAAACTGATTTCATATCCACATTCGGGTGGTTAGCTTTGTATTTTTTAATGTATTCTTCAACCTGGGTTTGTTCGTATTCAACCAACGCATAATCCAGGTCTTTTCCTTTCAAACCTTTAAATGATTTTACTACGCCGTTAGCATCTGTGAATGATCTTTGGAGACCACCATTTTCAATTATGTACTTCGCATTAAACATGTTTTTTGAAAACAGATACCTATTTCCTCCTTTTAGGAAATGTTCGGCCTCATCTGACAGCCACCACAAATTCATGCCTTCTGCAGCTCCCAGAGCAT
>JBNKYR010000012.1:0-11203 GCA_050300995.1 Crocinitomicaceae bacterium
AAATGAAAAAACAGGTATTTATACCTGCTAAATCAGGTATTTCCCACCTTGATTTTAAGATTTAACCATTGTACGTTTGACAAAGCTTTCGTCCATCGGTGGTACATGCTCGGATGTTTGATGCCGGGTATGTGTCGCCGATACCATAAGCTAACCGAACCACATAGTTTTCGCCCGAGACACCACTCCACGCATTTTTGAGTAGTAGCACAGTCAATGGAGTGGTGTTGAGGGGAAATTTCTGAGCATGGCGAAAATGAAAAAGGCAGAATTGGCTTTCGACGATTATTCCTGGAAAGCCGCCAAGGACAATCCGAAATTGAAAGGAAAAACGGAGCGATCTCAATTGAATCGTAAACAAGGGTATGAAGTGTTGTATTTTATCAACACATTTTTGGATAAGTACCTTCTTTCTGAACCGGCAAGTGGTCGTAAGATAGAACACATGCTTCGGAAAAAAGTGCCGCCTTCCATGAAAGATCGCAAGAAGATCGAGCAGTGGATCGTGCAGAATTGGGGTTAGCACTGCCTTCATTCGAGACAATCATTTGTTTTTTTACGCAGACCATTAGGTATAAATACCTGATGAATTCAGGTATTTATACGCTTGCGATTAGCGGTAGTATTCGTTAGGTTTGACATGCCGGGTTTTCCGGCTTGGAACTAACTAAACTATTGCTGAATCCGAATGAAAAAAGTACGTATCCTTTCCATTGATGGTGGAGGAATTCGCGGGATCATCCCTGCGACGATCATGAAATATGTCGAAGAAGAACTGTGCAAGCGTACAGGAAACGAAAACGCGCGCATTGCCGATTACTTCGATTTGATTGCCGGGACCAGTACAGGAGGAATTCTTACCTGTATTTATCTTGTCCCGGGTCGGGATGAGGATCAAAACGGACCTTCCACATTTTACACAGCAGCCGAAGCGTTGGATTTTTATGTAAAGGAAGGATACAACATCTTTAACGCGTCAAAGCTTAGCGCCTGGAAGCGTTTGTGGGGTCTCCGCAATGCGACCGAGTTCAGCCCTGCCTATATCGAAACCTTGTTTGAGCATCGCTTCAAAGATCTGCGAATGAACGATCTTTGCCGGCCATGTCTGGTGACGACCTACAACATGAAAACACGCTCGTCTTATTTCTTCACGAGTACGGAACCAGCTGAATTGCATCGTGAGTTTTTTGTGCGGGATGTTGCCAGATCTACCTCGGCAGCACCCACCTATTTTCCTCCGGCCATGATCCACAACCTCGCCACCAAACAGGAAATGATCAATATTGACGGGGGCGTTTTCGCGAACAATCCGGCTATGTGTGCTTACGCGGAAGCTCGCACAGCAGAGTTTCCCGAAAGAGGGATCAATTTTCCTTCAGCCGACGATATGCTGATCCTTTCGCTTGGTACCGGAGGAGGTGGTTTTACACTTCCTGATCTTTCGAAGAGTAAGAAATGGGGGGTGCTCAACTGGGCAAAGTCGATCCCGGACATCATGATGGATGGTAGTGTAGACACGGTCGCCTACCAGATGAATGAGATCTTCGGAACACTTGAAAAGGAGGAAGATCGGATGTGTTTTAAACGCATTGATGTTCCGCATGACGCCCGCATTTATGCCTCGGACATGTCGGATGCTTCACCTGAAAACATTCAGAAGTTGCTCAAGGCTGGAGAAATGACGCTGGAAGCAGCTAAGCGCAAAGGTGACGTGAACGGACATACACTGGACACATTTATTGACTTGTTGATTGATGGATAATAAGCACAGCAAAATCGAACTGATCATTCAATTGGTGCTTATTGGCTCCGGGATGATTAGCGGAATTGTCTTTTTCGTGATGGGTTACTACCAGTTGTCATCTGTCCTTTTTGCCATTGCCATTGCCAGTATCCTGTATCGCTTCCTTGGTGGACTTGGAGAAGAGAATTCATTGGGAATGGGAGCCATTAAACTGAGTGGTTCGGCAGCTGTACTTGGTGGATTCATCTATTTGCTGAACGGAACGTTGAGTGACACGGATATTCGGCACCTGGTGGAGCCACACGGGAACTGGATTCCTGTAAATCCGAAAACCGGAGGGGTGGTAAGTGTGGTGATTGCAGACAGCATTCGCATCCCTGCGGACGAATCGTATGTAGATCTGCGCAAAAGCAACCGTCTCGAAATAGCAAAAACGGATAAAGATTGGTTCGTGATCCAGGGAGCATCGGGAGATACGATCGGAAAAGTCGAAGGGTTTGAGCAGGATTTGAGTGAACCCGGATTGAATATCGAAGGATTGGTAAAAGATGACATTTTTTCCTTTACACTCACTCCTTTTCAGGGTAATCAAAGTTCCAGAAACAGCAGAAGTGTTCCGGAGGATCTGTTTTTCGAGGTCAGGGTAGTGAATTGTCGCTGCGAGATTTGGGAAAACGAAACGAAAAAATGGGATCAATCCATGTCGTCCGGTGGAGGGATCATCAAGTTTTTGAAATCACCGGAAGATGGTACTGCTTATATGCTTTACCTGGTTTCCGCCGATTGCGAGAAAGTGCAGGATGAAGAAGTTGAATCCACATTCACGGTTGTGCGCTTTGCTAAGAGTGAATAAATCAAAACGAGTCAAGAATGTCGGAAGAACAAAATAGGAGTTCAGGCAAAGACTACAGGATATGTAACCGAAACTATCCGGATAAACCGGGAGCATTCGGTGCATTGTTGGTTTCCAGGTCTTCTGATGAGTGCTACGTGCTGACTTGTTCTCATGTTGTTTTGGGAGGTAGTGGAGCAGATCTGGGAGGATTTACAGAGGATGGACCCGACGTGGATCTTGAGAAGGATGCAGAGCATTTAACGGGAAACGTCCGGTATGCGCATCTTGGGAAGACGGAAGATGCAGCGTTGATTCTTGTTTCCGGGACTGACAGTATAAAATTGGGCAACGAGATAAAGCCTGGTGTGTTCTTTCAGCCGGCAGTTTCAATGGATGATCTGGTGGCTGGGGACAGTGTTTTCTTTTTTAGTCCTGAGAAGGGTCAAATAATAGAAGCATTTGCGACAAGCATACCGTCTGATCAGAAAGTGCAACTGCGCTATTCAGACAGGGTCCGATCATTTTATAATTTGATTGCATTGAAGTCTTCTCCCACTGGTGGCGGCAATGTAAGTGAACCCGGAGATTCCGGCTCAGTGGTTTTTACAAAGGATTATCAACCTTTCGCAATGGTGATCGGACGAACAGACGAGGCATCGTATGCGATTCCGATCCTTCCGGTGCTTGACGCAACAAATACCCAAATTTATAGTGTATGAAAATTAAATTCCACTTTCTGACAGTATTGTTTCTACTCTTTGTTCCATTTGCTTTCGGGCAGTCGAAGAAGTGTATTCCCCTGCAGGATGCCGTTGATTATGTGGATTATGTGGAGGAAGGAGAACAAGCGGATGCCAAGCGCATTCTGGAAAAGTACTTTAAGGAGATCCCATCGTCTTCCAGGCTTATGGAAGTGGATCCTGCACTTCAGAACAGTGCTTTGGTCAGCAGTACTCCTGAGATCGGAGAAATTAACAGTGGCACCGGATCGCCATTGGATGCTTCGGTTATGATTGACGAACTGGGTAAACTGATTGCTGATCGTTTTCGTGAAGAACTGACACTGGCCTTTCTTGATAACTTCAGAAAGAAACTGAAAGCCGATACACTGCTTGGAGAACTTTTCCCGAATACAAAGCGCGTATTGCTTTTTGATGATCCGTTCAATTATGAATCCTGGTTAACCTCCTTTCGGGGAGCGATGCATGAAGACTTGCACAACATTCCTGAAAATCTCGAACCTCTTTTACAGGGGATTGCTGATCTGATTGAGGACCGGTTGCCGGAAAAGGAACGTGGAGCCGTGCGCCCTGTACTGGAGCTGTGCGATGCGGTTGGTGGAATAATCCGTCATCCGGAGCAAACCTATTCGAATATGTTGGATGCCCTGAATGCGATTGAGAAGAGCCTTCGGGATTCTGTTTCTCAGGAGATGGTGGCGTTATTAACCCCTTTCCTAAAGGAATTGTCGGTCACGTATGATGACTGGGCGGAAAACGATCTGTTGGGTCGCCTGTCAGAACCGAAGGTGCTAAAAACCTATTTGGCATTTACCATCCAGAAACACCAGGAGGCGTATAAAAAGAAAAAAGTAGATATTGGAGGTAAGAAAACAACGCTTTACGACTGGGCTTTCGAAAAAAATGGGAACGAGGATTCCAGAGTGGCCGAGTTGGTGCAGTTTGTCAAGTTTTTGTCTAAGCAGGTAAAGGGACTGAATGGTGTGATTGCAAAACTCAAGAACGAGAAAAAGAATACACCGGATAATAAACTGACCTACGATGATTATGCCCCGCTGATCACAGCTTCGCTGGATTTTCTGGATAAACTGGCCGATCCGCGGAATTTTGCTTTTTTGGATCTGGATTCTGTCGCCACGAAGAAGGTTGATGTCATTGCTGATGATATTCAAACCCTGGTTCCATTGCTGGAGGAAATCAATACGGCTTTCTCGAGCAAGGATTACTCAGGACTTCTGCCGGCCGTGCTTAAGGCCGTTAACGGAATTTTCCCGGACAGTGTGCTCGAAACAAATGTATTCCTGAAGGATTTTCTCAAGTACGGAAATCTGGCTGTGAACCTATCTTCGGCGCAAACATCGGAAGAGTTTGCCAACGCCCTGGAATCGGCGGTATTGCCTGCACAGAGCTATCGTTTGAAGCGAAACAGTGTCTTTAGTGTATCCGTAAATGCGTATGCGGGTGCTTTCTTTGCTGCGGAGTACCTTGAACAACCGAGTGTACGCAACCGAATCTCTCCGCTTGCCGGATTTACCGCTCCGATAGGAATTGGTTTCAACTGGGGACTTACATGCAATAAGCCAACGAAATACAGCAAGTATCCCGTAAAAACGTATGTGGCAAAGAAAGGAGAATACGGTGTAGCACGTGCAAAATACTTTAGTGGTCACTCGTTTTCGATTTTCGCTTCTGTCATTGACGTGGGAGCAGTTGCTGCATTCCGTTTGAAAGACGATGAATCACCGGCAGCGAACGTTCAATGGAAGAACATTTTGTCTCCCGGATTCCAACTGATCTGGGGAGTTGGCAATACTCCGCTGGCGTTGAGTATAGGTACGCAGTACGGACCTGAATTGCGATCAGTGGAAGCTAAAGATGGCAATACCGTGCCGGTGATTGATTCCAGAGCCTGGAGATTTGGAGGAGGAATTACAGTGGATATCCCACTCTTTAATCTGTACAGTAGTTCCGAGCGTGTCAAAAATGAACAGTCCCGGGAGAAAATGGAAAAGGTTCGAAAAAAGGCGAACAAGGCTTTGTATCCTTCGAAATAAGAAATAAAAGACCAATTGATAACTGAATAATACAAGATCTATGAAAGTTACTTCCCGCATTCATCTGCTTCCGGCCGTTATTCTGGCCGTTGGGCTCCTGATCGGATGTCCGTTGGCGTCCATCGTTGCCGGAAACCATTTCTGGAATTTTTACGGGCTCCTGCTCATTGTGGCGCTCGCATGTATACTCTTCGGGGTTTTCGTGGGCCTGATCTTCGGTGTTCCGAAACTCAACGATAAGTTCGACCCCTCCACGAATTATCTGAAGGACCACAAGTACATGCCAAATACGAACCTGGAGGAAATGTCTGACTGGTTGACCAAGATTATCGTAGGGGTATCGTTAACCCAGTTGGCCAGCATTCCCGGTTATTTGAACAAAGTGGCAGATTTTGTGCTTCCTGCCGGGAGTTGTGACTTTAATTGCGAATATGGCAAAGCCATTGTGATTTCGGTGATCATTTACTTTCTGGTAAGTGGTTTCCTGGTCGGATATATCTACACACGACTTTACCTGCCTCGATTGCTTTCTTTGATGGAAGACAAGGAAAAAGTAACGGAGGAAAAGAACAGAAAGCAGGTCGAAGCGGAGATCTGGGAAGCAGCATACAATGAAAAAGCGGGTGATACGGATACCAGCGGCGGACATACTGCTGCGAAAAACCTGGCGCTTGGTTCATTCACACAATATGAACGACACGTGCTGAAAATGATCGCAGACGCCAACAACAAATTCATTCCCAAGACCTTGTTGAAGTTCGATGACTTTGCGGCGGTAAATGTATTGTTGCGCAAAGGGATCATTAAGATTGCTGAAGGTGGAGAGTTCCGCCTGGGGGTTACCATCAGTATCATTGATGATCAATTATTGAAAACGGTTCAGAATTACACCCCTGAATCGGATCCGCATGCAGGTACTGGAGCCAGCACTCCACCGCCACCGCCTTCGGGCCCGGATGCCACCGCCAAGGAGCCTCCTGTAGTGCCACCATCAACCCCACCTCCGCCACCGGCAAATGATGGAGATAACAGCGGTGATCCGCCTTCTCCACCGCCGGGTAAACCGAAGAAATAATGAAAGTCATTCTGCTTATTGCTGGTCTGCTACTCTCTGCTGTCGGGGATGAAAGCACCAACGTGTACATTTGTCTTTCCGTAAATGCGGAAGTATACCATTACAATCGGAATTGTCAGGGATTGAAGCGCTGTACGCACGAGGTCAAAACGGTAACAAAAACCGAAGCGATCAATAAATACAAGCGTCGCCTTTGCGGTTACGAAGATTGATCAACGGACGATCTTCCGACTGGTGCGCGTTCCGTCTGGCTCCATAACCACCAATTGGTAAATTCCGGAGGAAAGCAGACGAAGATCGAGATGTATATTTGCCTGATTGGCATCAGTGCTCAGTAAGCGTTGCCCGTCGATGGTGAAAACCTCGACAGTTCGGTCGGCAATCCCGGTAAATGTGATGTTCAGCACATCATTGACAGGGTTTGGTGCCATGGTGAATGCACTGGTCTTTTGGTCGTTGATGCCACCAGCAGAGCACTCTATTCCGAGCATGTATTTCCAGACTTCCTCAAAGACCGGTTTTCCGTTTCCATCCAGCGGCACACCGTTGTCGTAAACCAACATCGTGTGATTGGCGACACCGTTTACATCGCGATCGGTATACAGATTATGTGTGAAATTATAAGGACAGCCGTTGGTTTCAATATTGACAGTATCTCCGAAGCCTCCTGCACCGAGATTTAAAGCCGCAGTATACTGCCAGGAGTACTGGCCAATCAGGTCATCATTGATATTGTTGAAACTGTAGTACGCTTCATCCTGGGCCGTATGTGCCATGCTCGTCCAGGGCGCACTTTGGGAAAAAGTGGTACTGTAGTCATTCGGCGAAGCAAACATGAGGATCCGTTGCAGTGGCCTGTCGATACCCATTACAGCAGCGTGTCCGCCACCCTGTGAATGACCGCTGACCATCACTTTTGTCCAGTCAATCACGGTACCGTTGTAGTACTGTCCCCAATTCTGACCAGGGTTGTTGGCGTCCATGTATTGCAGCAGACGGAGCAATCGGTTCACGATCGAATTGACACTGTCTACGGTGATTTCCGGGCTGTAGTCGACCCCTTCGATGGTCTCCTTTCTGAATTTGTAGTGACAATCTGGATCCGTGTTCACATTGCAGATGCTCTGAGCGGAAACATCGTTCGGATACTTGAGGCTCAACACGTGAAACCCGTAATTGGCGGCAAGTGCCGGAAAATAAAGGGTGCTGTACGGATCATCTCCGGTGCCTACCAGATGCACAAGCAAGACGTTTTTTGGTACGCAGTCCGGATTGTAAAATGTATGATGTCGGGTCAGTTCCCAGGGAATGTTCGGGTCGGTGTCGCTCGCCCAGACCTGTTCGATAATAAGGGAATTACTATCGCATGCCTGTGCAAACAGCAGTTGATTGTAAGCAAATGATACAGTGATCAGAAATAAGTGAGTCAGGTGTTTCATTCGGCCAATTTACGGAGAATAAATCCTTTGGCAAAAGGAATCTACCTGACTCACTGTGGTTTACTTCCAGAATTGCCACCATTTTCGGTGCTTTGGTGTTTCGTCGGTCAGGGAGGGTGAACTTGCCGTGCTGTTTTGACGGGCATTCGTCAGCGGATCGTCTTCAGATCCTTTTAAGCACCATCCGCCTTTGCGTGAGTGTACCCAGATTTTCTGAATTCCGGGAAGCATCAGTTCGATGCGTTCCCGGGTAAGTTGTTGCCGGGATAATGATTCTTCGTGTGCCATGTCTTGTTTATTTAATAGTGAATATCATGAAAGGGAATTCCTTTACTATAAAATACATGATAATCTATTGTTATACAGGTGTTTATTATCAAATAGCAGGTCCGGATGTACAAAGCGGTTGAATTCTTGCAGAGTGGCGCCTGAAAATTTGCAATTCATTGATTTATATCAGGATAGATTCATGCTGATCCATTCAATGAACAATGCTTATATTTATTCATATCAAACCTGACTTATGGCCGATAATCACGACAGGCTGAACGAACTGATGAAACGCCTTGAGGCGTTAATGCTCCAGCAGGATGCTTTCGCAAAGGAGATCAATGCCCTTCATGAGGAACTTACTGCGCTGCAGAAATCCGATGAGGAATCCGTTCGGGTTTCCGAAGAGGCAAAACCGGCGGAAGTAGCACCGGTACCAACTACAACACCGGTAGAAGAAGAACGTACCTGGCCTGAACATGTTGATCTTGCTCCCCTGATGGCCGACGTGAAAGATTTCAAAGAGGGGACTACGAGCAGTGGCACCCGCTTCATCCGTTTTGTGCGTGAATATTCGGGAAAGGCTTACACGATGTTGTGCGCTGAGAATGGAAACTGGATTGTTCAGGACATGGCCGAAAATCTAGTTGCCAAGGGGCGCTTCAGGAATAATGGAAAAACAGTAATTGTTACGCAGGGAGTGCGTCAGGGGGATGTCCTTTCGAAGGAGAGTGTGATAATCGCCATGGCAGAGGCGTCCGGGTTACATATTGCCGTTGGAGAAGGCCGCAAAGAAGCAATGAATGAGCGTGTTGCTCCGAAAAAAGAACAACCGGTTCGGGTAGTGAAAACAGCACAGAGGGGTGGACTTGAGAAGTTCATTGGAGAGAACCTTATCGCGGTTATCGCGGTGGTCATCTTGCTTATCGGTGTGGTTTTCGGGGTGAAATATTCAATAGACCACAACCTGATCAGTCCACTGACGCGAATCATGCTCAGTTATCTGCTTGGAATTGGAATTCTTGGTGCCGGGATTCGTTTCCGGAAAAAATACGAGTTGTTCAGTGCCATTCTTGTAAGTGGATCCATGGCAATCATGTATGTGACCACCTTCGTTGCGTATAGTCTTTATGGAATTATTCCCCAGATCGGAGCGTTTGCTGTGATGGTGCTGTTTACTGTGTTCACGGTCATTGCAGCGATCATGTACAACCGACAGATCATTGCACACATTGCACTCGTGGCATCATACGCGATTCCTTTTTTGTTGAGTAATAATTCAGGCAATGCTGCGGCTTTGTTTACCTATATGCTGATCGTGAATGCGGGCATTCTTGTCACGGCATTCCTGCGTCACTGGAAACCACTGTACTATGTGGCCTTTGGCTTCACCTGGTTAATCTTTGGGATCTGGACTCTGGAAGGTTACGACATGGACCGCCATTTTACAATTGCGCTGCTTTTCGGCTCGCTGTTCTTTTTGGAGTTCTACGCCATGTTCCTTGCCTACAAATTAGTGAAGAAAGAGAAGTTCGCAGCAGAGGATATCGTGATGATCATTCTGAATTCCACCTTGTTTTATGGGATTGGATATGCGTTGCTGGATCAGCATCCCGTGGGACAGGATCGATTGGGATTGTTTACGGTTGCCGTGGCCTGTGTTCATTTTGCGGTCAGTGTTATCATGTACATTACGAAACTGGCAGACAAAAACCTCTTTTACCTGAGTTCGGGTATGGTCCTGGCCTTTCTGACCCTGGCGATTCCCGTGCAGCTTGATGGTAACTGGGTGACCTCGCTTTGGGCAATTGAAGCGACAGTGTTGTTCGTTATCGGTCGTACACAAGCTGTGAGAACCTACGAGTTCATGGCATATCCGGTTATTTTGTTTGCGCTGGTGAGCATGTCGAATGACTGGCTCGAAGTTCATGGACACCCGCTTTCCGAAGTGCCGGATCTCACACCGTGTGGCCACATTACGTTCTTTACCTCGTTGTTGGTCATTGCAGCTTTGGGTGGAATTTGGTATGTGAACAGCCTGGAGAAATTCAAAGCGAAGATTATGGAATATACACCGGAACTCGTGCGTGTCTTCACGGTGGCAATGAGTACGGTTTTCCTCCTTGCATTATACAACCTTTTCCGTCTGGAACTTGCATTGTACTGGGATCAGCAATACCAGGCCTCTTACATTGAAAGCGGACTACTGCAAGGTGAATTTTCCTGGCCAACTGGTCATTTCAATGATGATCTGATGAGCTTCAAACACCTCTGGCAAATGCTTTATACGATGGTTTTCCTGATTATTCTGGGATGGGTGGACCAGTTGCGTTTCAAGGGAAAAGCCCTGAGCATTGCGGTGGTATCCGTGTCCTTTTTTACGATCCTGACCTTTCTCACCATTGGCCTCTACGAATTGAGCGAGTTGCGCGAACACTATCTGAATACTGATGCCGAAGACCTCTATCCGGCCGGCAGTTTCAATCTGGGAATGCGTTACGTTTCGTATGTTTTTCTGGTTGGGTTGCTTTATACACTGGGACGTTACTTTAGCCGTGAGCGATTGCCGCAGGCTCTGAAAGTTGTCTTTGAATTGTTTATGCACACCACGATCATTTGGGTGCTTTGCAGTGAGTTGATTAACATACTGGACCTTTCCGGCTCAAACGAGCAACACAAACTGGGAATCAGTATTCTCTGTGGGCTTTACGCCTTTGTACTTGTCGGTTTGGGAATCCTTCGGAGCAAACAGTACCTGCGAATCTCAGCGTTCGTTTTGTTCGGGTTGGTGTTGTTCAAGTTGTTTTTCTACGATATTGCTCATCTCACGACCATTGCCAAGACGATCGTTTTCATTTCACTTGGATTGATCCTCCTGCTGATTTCATTCCTCTACAACAAATACAAGGATAAAATTACCGGTGATGAATAAATGGATGCTTTTATGGACAATTCTGTTCACCGGAACGGTCTTCGGGCAATCCGGTTATCGGTATAGACGACCGATCGAAGGAATTAGCGAACAATGGCATCGGATTGATCTGCC
>JBNKYR010000012.1:11213-31746 GCA_050300995.1 Crocinitomicaceae bacterium
CCAGGATCTGGAAGATTTACGGGTATTTGGTGTACGGGAGGGCGACACGATCGAAGCGCCGTACCTGCTGAAGATTGCCAGCGCCCGGGAAGATCTGCAGGTCATAACGCATACCGGGTTGAATAAGGTGCAACAGGGTCCGGACTACCTGTGCACGTTCATGGTTGGAGCAAACAAAACGATCAATAGCATTGATCTTGAATTTGGTCAATCCAATTTCGATTGGAAAGTGACCCTGGAAGGAAGTAATGATCAACGGGACTGGTTTACGATTGTCCGCGATTACCGGATCGTGTCATTGCACAACGCACATGCAGATTACACCTACAGCACCTTGCATTTTACAGAATCTGCATTTACATATTACCGGGTTCGGGTTCCGACAGAGCAAGACCCGCAACTGATGCTTGCCAGGCTGTTGTTTGAGGAAGCAGACCCTGGAACCATGCGAACCTACCTGCCTGAAACAACCAATGTTTGGCAGCGTGGAAGTGAAACGGTAGTAGATCTTACACTTCCGATGGATGTGCCTGTCGAGTCAATTATGCTTGCTACAGATGTGAAGTACGATTATTACCGAAATCTGCACATCGCCTATTCACCGGATTCTGTGCTGCCGGATGATGAAAACCGACGGCGGTATATCTCGGTGGGCGCGGGGGTCTGGAGCTCATTTGAGTCCGGGAAGTTCAATGTGAGTCGGGCTATCTCACGCCACTGGAGAATTGTCATTGAAAATAATAACGATGAACCCTTACCGGTGGGAGATGTGGTTTTGAGGGGACCAGTACATTCTCTTATTGCCAGGTTTGGAGAGAAGGCCGACTACTATTTGTATTATGGAAATGCGCAGGCAGTTGCACCCAGTTATGATTTGACCTACTTCAGTGATAGGATACCGAAGTCGCCTCCGATAGTGAAGCTCGGGTTACCTGAAAACCTGTCAGATGCGAAGAATGAGGAGGGAGCAGAACCGTTTTTCAAAAGCAATTACTGGATCTGGGGCGTCATGATTCTGGTAATCTTGCTGCTTGGTTGGTTTACCCTCCGCATGCTGAAAGAACGAAGTTAAACACACATTAAAACCTTATGGAAGAAACCACGCCTGAAAACACAGAAAGCAAAGAATTTCGTTGGTACGATCGCTGGCAGAAACGTCTGGAAAGCTGGAAAGCACTAATCATTCTGGTTTCAAGTATCGGAGCGTTGATCATGGCAACTTTTTCCAGCATGACTGCCAGGGAAAACCAGGCTGCGATTAGTGATCTGGCGGATAAGATCAACGTGGCAGACTCGATCGCCAGCACATTTAGAATTGCCTTTCCGCAGGCAGGAGATACGGTTGATGCCGGAAATTTTACAGTGACGGGAACCTGGCTGGGAGAGATGAACATCATCCAGCAGAACAGCATTCTGGTATTCGTCCGATGGCGAAACCTGTATTTCCCGGCGCTGACCAAGGCAAGTGTTGCTGCGTCTAAAAAATGGAGTGCGGAAATGTACCTTGATGGTAAGGATAAAGTGACCCTTGTTGTGGCACTTGCCGACCCTGACGATAGTGACTGGTATCATACCTGGGTGAGGGAAACCGATGGTCGCGGACTGAATGGATTACCTTCTGATCTGATTGTACTGGATGAGGTTCAGTTTTCGATGAGGCCGCAAGGAGAATAAATTTTCCGGATGATGCTCAGACAACCTTTCCCGATTTCCCGGGTAATTAGGAAAAATGAGCATTATGAAAAAACTGTTATTACTTCTGTTGTTCGGACCTCTGTTGGGAGGAACAGCGGCCTGGGCACAACCAGGATGTCAGGCGTACTTCAACGCCAATACGAGCGGTTGTCCCCAGGTCGCCTTCAACGATTGGTCCTGGGTTGATTCGCTGTCCGGTGATCAGGTGATTTCCTGGTACTGGAGTTTCGGTGACGGAAACACATCTACCCAATCAGCGCCGGTCAATACGTATTCATCAAATGGACTTTACGGGGTTTGTCTCACGATTACTACTCAAAGTGGCTGTACATCCAGCTACTGCGATACGGTGTCCATCAACTGTATCGGAGGGCAGGGGAATTGTCAGGCAGGATTCATTCAGGATTCAATGAATTGTCCGACCGTTTCTTTTTACAATGCGTCCGGTGCCAGTAGCGGAATTGCCTCGTTCTATTATGATTTCGGAGATGGTACCACGTCTACATCGGCGAATCCAGTACACACGTACACCACGAATGGTGTGTATACGGTATGCCTGACGATCATTGCCAACGACAGTTGTACTTCCACCTACTGCAATCAGGTGGTTGTTGATTGTCTTGGCGGCGGACAGGGAAACTGCCAGGCAGGATTCATTCAGGATTCAAGCACTAACTGCCCGACAATTACACTTTACAATGCATCGACTTCGGTCAGTGGAATTGCCTCTTATTTCTACGATTTTGGTGATGGTTCAACATCCACATTAGCCATTCCGACCCATACGTATACGGCCAATGGAGTATACACTGTTTGTATGACCGTCATTGCAAATGACAGTTGTACGGACACCTATTGTGAAACGGTGATCATTGATTGTATTGCCGGACTGGAAGAAAACTTTTTTGAGGGAAGCTATCTGAGTCCGAATCCGACAGCAGGTCAGTTGACGCTTCATCTTGATCAGGCGCAGGATATTCGTTACCGTATTTATGGAATGAACGGTGCGCTCTTTGAAGACGGGCAACGATCTGCGGCCACTTCGCACAATTTCGATACGTGGTCATTAAGCGAAGGAATGTATCTGCTGGAGATAGAGACCAAGGGTGCAAGGAAAGTGCTGAGATTTATCAAAAAGTAATTGGCACAACCTGAGAAAGGGCAGCAGTAATGCTGCCTTTTTTGATTGGTGGTTATCGTTTTGTCTTTCGAATTTTCAGTAAACAAAAAACCCGCCTCCAAATGGAAGCGGGTTTTTCTGTGCTATTGAGTATTATTTGCTTGTTTTTACAAGCTGGAATTCAGCAGATGCACCTTCCTGTACTACTTTCAGGAAGTAAGTACCATTTTCGTACGAGCGGAGATCGATCGCTTTCGACCACTGCTCTTCTGCATTGATTTCTTCCGAGTGAACCGTACGACCTTGCAGGTCAACGATCACCATTTGAGTAGTTCCATGTGCATTACCCATGTAATTCACGGTGAACAAACCATCAGATGGGTTCGGAGAAATAGTGATCAACTCGTCCAGAGACAGTTCGTTTACATTTACGACAGAAACAGCCTGTGTAGTAATTTCTGTGTCACCACAGTAATTGGTCACTGTAAGTGTTACCGTGTACGAGCTGTCATTTGCCGGATAAGTATGCGATGGGTTCTGTACTGTACTTGCAGGACTTCCGTCGCCAAAATCCCAGTTCCATGTTGTTGGAGTACCGGAAGTATTGTCACTGAAGTTATACACATATCCGTTTCCTGAGATCGAGAAGTTGAAATCAGGCGTCATTACCGCACAGATGTCCATGCTGTCGCAGATGGTTGAATCACCACATACACTCGTGGCAGTGAGACAAAATGTATACGTACCATCGTTAGCATAGGTATGCGTTGGGTTGGCATTGTTATCAATTGGCGAACCGTCACCGAAATCCCATGCATAGCCAGTGTTTTGTGAAGCACCGGATGAGGTAAATGCAACAGTGTTTCCGCTCGCAGACGCCAGGGCAGTGAACGTTGGGTCAGCAAACTGACCAACAGTCGCACTTACAGGAACACGGATGTTTGAACAAGCAGTTGAACCGTAGTACACAATTCCATTGAAATCACGTGGCTGGAATGTACTTGTGTTGAACGGCGTTGTCGCTGCTTTTCCACAACCTTCCAGAATTTGCATGTCTGCGTTTTGGGAGAGGACGTTACCTACTACCGAACCATTGGTATAGTTCACCAGGTTACCTGAAGTGAGTTCCTGAATATAGAACGCATAGGTTTGACCGGCAGGAATAACCACTGTGAAGTTCAAAGGAATTTGCGTTGGAAGTCCTGTCCCGGCAGTAGTGAAACTACCTGAGTTTCCGACTAAGATCCAGTCGTTGTTCTGATTCTGGTCATTACCAACCCAGGTACCCATTCTGTAGTAGATCGCACAGTCCGATGTTCCCGGATCCATGTTCATGGCAAAGTTGGTAACGGTTACAGTGTTCAGTGCAACCACATCGAACATCACACCACCAGCTCCGTTATTGGAGTTGAATGGAGTAGAAAGTGAATCAGCATTGTTGGCATATTCCAGGTAGTAAGTACCTTGTGTAAGGACGTTTGGAATCAACAATGAATCTCCCATTGCGATCGGAACGGTGTCGTTTACCTGGTCTCCTGATCCGTACCAGAAGTATGATGCACCAATTACCGGTTCGGCAAAAACCCACGCTGAGGTATCACCACATGCGTATCCGTCATATCCGATCGGCTCGTAAGGGATCACATAGAAGCTTCCGGAAAGCGAATCGTTTGAGTTATCAGCATCACCAGCCAGAGAAACCCATCCGTCTACGTTGAAGTTTTCACCCCAATAAGTGTTCACAGTTCCGATCTGAATGGTGTCCGTTTGATAGAAAGAAAGGAAACCGCTAAATGTAAAGTTGATCGTGGATGTGATGTCCCCTGAAATGTTTGCTGTGGCGTTAAAGCTGTTCACAGTGTTTGTTCCGAGGTTCGTCACTACCATGTAGATTGGTGCAGCGCTGTCACCGCATGTTCCGGGATAGATGTAATCGACCAGCCAGAGGTTGTCTGCAATTGGAGTGAACTCGTCCGCTCCCATATCCACATTCGCACCCATTGGTCGGGTATCTCCGTCGATATCGTCAGTAATACCAACAGTGTTATCTCCGGTGTCATTAACTCCCGGGCTGAGTGGATGCAAATCCTGAACACCCATAGGGAAAACCGGGTCTGCTTCCGTAGAATTCATGTTCAGCGAAGGTTGTGCTATCTGCCATGAAATAAGGTCAGGATAAACTGCTGCACCGTCTTTCACAAAGAGCGTATTGCTTGCCGGAGTCCAGAAATTGTTGTAGTCAAAAATCATCGGAGGTCCGAGCATCAGATCGTCATCGCTTTCGAAAGCATAGTCCACGTCAGAAACGAAAATATTGTTTCGGAAGTTAATATCGATAATGTCGTTTACACGAATTGCAGGGTTTCCATAGAAGGTGTTATGCCAGATGTCCGCTTGTTCGAAGTCATCGAGATAAACCGCGTAATCAGACTGGCTGGAGATCATGTTGTTTGCAATGTACCCACGAGAAGTAGGAGTACCGTCCAGGTTGTAATTACCATCAAAGAGGTACAAACCATAATCCGGAACATTCATCGCAGAGTTGTAGGAAATATTAAACATCTGCAGATCCAGCAAATAAAGAGCATCTCCATTGGCATTTGTAATATTGGTAATTGTATTACCGATGATATCAATGGAGTCCTGATCGTCGATATAGAATGCGTAATCTTCTACATTTTCGATAGTGTTATTGAGGAAGCGGTTTCCAATGGTTCGCAAAGCGCTTTGCCCTTCAAAGTGGATACCTTTCTCTCCTCCGGAGATGTAACAATTTGAAACTGTTGTGTGCAGAGCGTTCTGTCCTTCGGTATACGAGCTGGTTTCCGAATCAGAGGCCGAAATACCGATCACATCGGATAGACCGGAGGCGATAGGCAACATGATGCGCAGTGAATCCAGCGTGTTGTACATCGCTGTATCTCTCAGTTGTACACCGTAAGCATCAACTGTTCCAAAGTTTTCCAGTGTAATATTTCGGATCGTAAAATAGCTTGAACCGTTCAGGTAGATATTGCTAAACCCATTAATATTGGAAAGGGTTACCTGGGTGGCGTCAATTCCGTCAATTGTAACTGTAGCTAAAGCGGAGGTTCCCGGAACGTGGTCAAGGATCATTCGTCCGGTGTACATACCAGGGTTTACGGTTACGTTTACGTTGCCTCCTACACCACAAGTGGAAAGGATGTCTCCGAGTTCGGTGAGATCAGCAAAATCTGCTCCGGCACCACCAACTGTATAGCTTCCGACAAGCGGCGTACAGAAAAGAGTTTCAGTGGTGTCGTTACTAAATTGATAATCCGTTGAACCATTCGGTGAAGTGGTCCACGCTTTCACACGTGTTAGCCCGTTAGGAAAATTGTATGAACCAATGTTCACGTTCGGATCAGTTTGCAGGTAGCCGATGTTTCCGGTCCATGAATACGGTGTTTGTGTGACACCATTTGCCGACCACTCAATGGTGGCAGAAGTGAGTGTGTCTGAACCAAAGCTTTCAATGGTTACGTCAACGTTGTTTGGTCCGGCAACAACCGGGTTCGCAGGTGCATCAATGGAAATGATCCCTGCATCCAGTGGAGTAAGATCAAAAATCGCGATGTCATCCAGGGCCATGTCGCTGTAGAAATTGGTCCCTGTAATACAACGAAGACGAAGTCTCAATGAATCCACGCCTATATAGGAAGAGAGACTTGTGGAGTAAAATTGCCAGAGATCCTGGTTGTCGGTCAGGGAATCGAGTGTTGTCCACGTTCCGTTTGCACCGACCATAGCGTCCATATACAACCAGCCCATGGTGGAACCATATGCATGGTACCAGAATTCCCACTGAGGGTTCAGTACGGAAGTCATATCCATGTATGGACTGATCAATTCGAAGCTCAGGTTATTACAACCGGATGCTTCCGTATAAATGTATTTACCGGTAGGAGTTCCCAATGTGTGGTCGGCAGCTGGTCCGGTAGAAGATGATCCGGTACCACCAGCATCCACTGTCCAGTCACTCTGGTGTGTGGTTGACAACGGCAGAGCTAGCGCAGGGTCGTCCCCATTTTGCCAGCTGTTCCCGCTGAATGCGTAATTCGAGCCGCAGCTGGTTGGCCCGGTAGGTTGAGATTCGAAATCTTCAATAAAAGGGTAGGTACTTATTACTTGTCCGTAGGACAGTATACCCGAAAACAAAAGTAGCAGTATTGCAAGTAGGCTTTTTCTTTTCACGTTTTTGTATTTAAGGGATTTTTGCCTCGCAAAAGTACGAAACGCAAAACAAATGATTATCAATACTTCATCAACCTATAGCCAATGAGGTGTTTTGCGTGTAAATTCTAACGGATTTGTCGTTTTGAAGTGTGTTTTGGACAGGAAATATGCACTCGGAGCTCCCGTATCAAAGTACATCGATCAGTTCCACGTCGAAAATGAGGACTGTATTCGGAGGAACGCTGCCCTTTCCCTGTGTCCCGTACGCCAAACCGGAAGGAATCAGCAGTTTTCCTGAACCCCCTTCTTTGAAATACGGAATGCCTTCCTGCCAGCCTTTAATCACGTTGGAAAGACTGAAGGTGACTCCGGGATTCGACTCGAAGATCTGGTGGTTGGTGTAATAACCCGTATAACCCACAGTTACAGTCGAAACGCTTCCGCAAGCGGCCCCTGTTCCCGGCTCATCGATCACCACATAAAGTCCCGAATCGGTGCGAATGGCGTCAAGACCGTTATCGGCAATGTATTCCTGGATCGTGTGCTCATCGGCCTCGGCTTGTTTTTCTTCTTTTTTGCAGGAACCGAGCAAAAATAGCAGAGCTCCGGTAAACAAAAGATACTTCATGCGGCTGTTTGTTTTGTCCAAAGATACGTAAATAGGAACACGTCCGGATCAGTCCAAAACGAATCGTATGGGTAGAACAAAAGATGCGGCTTTCTTTCGCCCTGCGGATTCGCCGGGTGACCATTTCGGCATATTGGCAACCACCCGCATGGCTTCTTTATCAATCGTTTTGTCTATGCCGCGTACCACATGCACATTGGTCACACTTCCATCTTTCTCCACGGTGAACTGCACATATACTTTTCCCTGGATTCCCATTTCCTGTGCCATCATCGGGTATTCCAGCTCGTCTTCGATAAAATCCGCAAAGGCAGCTTTTCCTCCCGGAAAGGATGGTTCCACTTCCGGAAAGATGATGATGGGTTCTTCCATTACCTCCGGGATTTCTATTTCCGGCAATGGTGGTGGTTCAGGAAGAGGTTCAGGAAGGTCTTGTTCCGGCCGTTCCAGCGCGCGCATGGGAAGCCTGTTGATGTTTTTGGCAAGGAGCCCCGGTGTATGCGAACGAAGGGATTCCTGGCATGAATTGAGCAAAAGGAAAGGCAAAACGAGGAGTAAGTTGTATGTTTTCATGCGCGCGCTTTGTCGGTTGAGATGCAGCGTGCATTCATTTTCCATAAAGTCTTTTCGGTGAGGCACTACGGAATGTTCTTTCCGTATCTTTATTCCATGAATTTGCGGTTGCTCTGTTTCTTTTTTGTCGTGGCTTTTCAGCTGTCCGCCCAGTATTCGAACAATGAAAAGTATGATCTGGCGCTAGAGGCAAATGAAAAGAAGGAATGGTTTCTCGCCTGCGAAAAGGGAGATGTAGTACACATCAAATGCAAGCTGTCGGAAGGGATGCTTGAATCCCTGCGGATTGGAATGTATGAAGGAAATGACCTGAAATCAGGTTGGACGATCAGCAAATTCAGTGAGAAGATGATCATTCCGGAGCGCGGTGTTTACTTCGTCAGACTGGAAAGTATGGAAATGCCTTCGTCCGGGGAGATCACGATCCGACATACGGGAGAAGGAAAGGATGTTCGTAAGGTGGAGTGGATAACTATTTTGGATACAGTTTGGACCAGGCGTACGGAATCCTATCTGGATACAACCTTGTATCATCCGGAAAAGGTGCATGCGCCGCAGCATTTTTACCTGAATAGTGCCGCAAATCTTACAGGAAGAACCCGTGTTGAACTTCCGGTGAGTCTGCCGGAAAATACGGTTCGCTGGTACTACATCTATTCGTGTTACCGGGAAGAGAAGGAAGCCGAGCGGGTCAGCAAAGGATTTGATCTGGCCGGACAGATTGCCGGATGGTTGGTAGGAACGGAAGGAAAACTGATTGGAAAAGCGGCTTCGGTTTTAACGGCTCCTCCGGGTGGAGATCAATGTGATGTGTACCTGTTGGATGAAGTGCAAATGCGCGCTTTCCGGAACAAAGCTGACTTTGTCTATAAACCGGAGGGCTCACGGGAGAATTACGCTTCCGGTGTCGTGGAAGTAAGAGATTACCTCGCACAGGCATATCTCGGTTTCAGGAATACCAGTTTATTGCACGGCATTCATGTGGCCGTTGAAGTGGTGGCAATTGTAAAAGAAGAGATCTTTAAAACGCGTGATATCCGCGATTACAAGCTCGTTCGCAGGAAAGTGCCCCGCGTAAAATAATACGTGTCTACTTTTTGTAATTCGGGATATTGAATACCAGTCCGAGGGTCCCGTAGCCATACCATTGATAATTGAAACGATCTTCCAGGACTGTCCGGTATTCGGGATTGATGTTGTCCGGTAGTATTCGTTCCGTAAATTCTTTGGTATGTAGCACTACGCTGTAGAAGATCGTTGCATTCCGATAGCGGCAATTCAACTGAAGGCTCGCCGAAAACACATTTCTGCGGATCTGATCGGGTGTAAGGAAATAGACTGAAAGGTATTCATCGTCGAAAGGATCGTCTTCGGCCCGTTCGAACACACCGAAATCTTCCAGCATGCTGTTGTGAATCACATAGCGGTATCGAAAGTTCAGGGTGTAATCGAGGCGGATCTTCTGGAGTTTTTTCAATTGGAAATCCTGATAATTACCTGACGCATTGAAAAAGTCGCGGGAGGAAAATGTCAGCCCGGCACCGACATAGCTGCTTTCATGGGAGATCTGCACATCCGCACTCAGGAATGGATTGAGGTACCGGAAGAAGGGCGTGCGTGTACCAAAGATCGAAGCATTTTCGGAAAACAACATGAAATCAAATTGGTGGTACACTTTGAATCCGAGCCGACCGCCGTTTGCGATTTGATTGTTCCATCCGACGGGTTTTACGGAGCTCACCGCCACATCTTTGTGCAGTAGTTTCTGGAAGTACGGAGCAATTTGTCCACCGATCACGAGTAGTTGAAATTTCCCGGTGTGACGGATATGTCCGCGACGGTGAAGTCGGTATTTGGTCCTTCCGAAATACTGAGTCGAAGCAAATGGGCGATCATACTGGTAGGAAAGCAATTTGAGCGAATCATCGGTGTCCCGCAAATACGGTGTAAAAACGTAGAATCCACAGTTGAATGACTGATAGCTCAGAATGTTGTCGCCATTGATATAGGGAATGAGGCGCATCTTCATGTAGTCCGAGCCGATATCGATCTGCAAACCACCGGTAAGGCCCATGTCACGATTCATTCCCGGAACAAAAAGATCGTTTTGCGTATTGACACTGATATCCTTGATCTTCTTGTGCGAAATTTCGGTGTAGTCGTACTTGTAATAGGTATTGGATGTCAATTCCAGCAAGTGGTCTTCCAGTACGGCCATCTTGTCTTTCAGCACCCGGTAATTCTTCGAGGTTTTATTCAGTTCATTCAATTCCAGCCAACTCTTCAGGCACTCGTACAGGTAATGCACGGTATTGAAATGGGTCAGGTTTCGGATATTGGACTGAAAGGTGTCCGGATGGATCGAGGCATCAAACACCCCGA
The DNA here is from genome assembly GCA_050300995.1 of Crocinitomicaceae bacterium. Lineage (GTDB taxonomy): Bacteria > Bacteroidota > Bacteroidia > Flavobacteriales_D > Crocinitomicaceae > UBA4466. The sequence continues at coordinate 21,809 of JBNKYR010000012.1, forward strand.
CGAGGTTCATACCTTCGAATACACTATCGGCGAAGTAAAGTTTGCTGTTGGAAAGCGCTCTGAACATGCGTCTTTTTTCACCCATTTGGCGGTGCCCGAAATTCTGCACGTAAGATTCCTCTTTCAGGAGTGCAAGTGCCTTTTGGGAAAGGCCAAGGGTGTTAATCGTTGGGTCTTCTTTGAGCAGTGTTTCAAGCGCAGCCATATTTACATGCGGATTGAGCTCATCTCCCTTCTTACGACTTCGCTTTGCCACTTTTTTGAGTCGGCAAAAGGAAAAATGGGTTTTGCCATAGTTCAGTTCATCGACCAGCCGATCCATGTAGGCATCAAACTCGTTCAGTTGTCGAATATGCTCTGAATGTTGCGCAAAAATGGGAATTCCGGTCAGCAACAAGAAGGTAGCAAGCAATAGTGGTTTCATGCAATTCACATTAGTGAAACCTTAAATTAGAAATTTCCTGCCCGGTGTCCGGCAATTTTGCGTGGCGGTTCCAAAATCAGGTATTTATACCGGATGTTTTTGCGTACAAATACGCAACCTTAGAAAAAGAGGGGTAGAATGGCTCCCGCAATTACGAGAAGGAAACTGGCGGCAACTTTTAAATTGTCCTTCCAGCCGCCCGAATCGGCAAACACTTCGTACCAGAAAAGGCGTTGAAATGGCAGGACCATCATAACCACCAGGACGCAGGCAGCGATCAGTTCGGAAACAAAGTCGTGCTGATGAACACTGAGCCGGACTTTTCCTCCCAGAATCAACGCATTCCAGGTAATGGTGATCCCGGTACTGATATACAGCATAACGGCATAATCTGCAATCTTGCGTTTACGGTCTGAAACAGGCTTTGGGTTGCTGTTACCTCCCAGTACATAGCCTTCGGCTACAATGTAAAAGAAGGAGATGACCATCAGGCCTGTAGAAATGTTCTTGAAGGCTTCGGGAGCGTTGTCCATTCCTCCGAAGATGAGTGATCCCGAGAAATACAGCATGCCGGAATTTCCCAGGATCGCAAAAAGATAGAGCAGTACAAGCACGAAACTTTCAAATCCGGAGGGCTTGCGGTAACAGCGATAAGCAAGATCGCGGGCCTTCACAAAACTGAAATAAACACCGAACAAAAAGATCAGGTAAATGATAATCCCGTAAAAAAGATCTCTTCCTTTCCAGATCAATTCATTCTCTCCCCGAAGCATGGCTGTGTTCAGTGCCAGCCACACACTGGTGATTATGTTGCTAAGAATGAAGCGATGTGATAGTTTTTTCATGGTCGGATTGAATCAAAGATATGGGTAAATCCGGTTCGGAGATTTGCTTAGAACTAATCCAAATTAGTATTCATGCATACTTTTTTTTTGACCAATGCCGTTCTAATTACGTTACTCATAAAAAACAAGTGTATGAATCGAATGACTTTTTTGGTGGCTGCCGGAATGATTGCCGTTTCCGTGATCGGCTGCAAGAAAAAACAGAAGGTCACCTGTGATGGGTCTGCCCCAACCTACAATTCGTATGTTCAGAGCGTGGTAAACAGCAATTGTGTGAGTTGTCACGGAAGTTATTCTACCTATAATGGGCTTTCTTCCATTACATCCAACGGACAATTCGAACAGTACGTTCTGATCAATCAGTCGATGCCTCAAAATGGTTCTCTTTCACAGGATGAGCTGAACAAACTTCAGTGTTGGGTAGATAATGGTTTCCCGGAAAACTAATTGTTGGTTTTTCCATTTCGGTGCGGAGTTGGTGATAGGCTCCGTATCGTAGGTCTTCCGCTAACGTTTGGAGTGTTGCAACAGCCAGTTGTACAATTCATCCGAGCGGAAGACCATTTCCATGGCCCCGTGGCTGCCCCCGGGAATTTCTTTATACAACAGATTTTCTCCCCCGTTGCATTCTACGATAGCGTCGCGGATTTTTCTTGACTCCGATACCGGTACGGCAGAATCTGCAGTTCCGTGTTGAATCCAGAAAGGTAGCGAAGCAAGATTACAGGCATCGTCGGTGTCGCCACCACCGCAAAGTGCCACTCCCGCTGCGACCTTGTCGGGATATTTCCCGGCAAAACTCATGGTTCCGTAGCCGCCCAAACTCATCCCGCAAACATATACCCGGTTGGTGTCCGTTTCATAAGCGGACTGAACGTGTTGAAGTACTTCCAGAACCAGATCCGGGTTCCAGGCTCCGGATGGAACCTGCGGTCCGATAACGATCGCGGGGAGTTCACGTCCTTTATTGATCTCACAAATGACCCCGTAGCGTTTTACTTTGTTCAGGTCTGTCCCCGAAAGGCTGCGTCCATGCAGGAAAATGATGACAGGTGGTTTTTCTTTCAGGATCGAATCAGCGGGAAGGTACAGCCAGTAATTGTAGGTCGTTTCACCGGTAACAGCGCTTAATTGCGCCCCTGAAAAGAGGGGTAGCAGAAAGAAAAGAAAGAAAACGCTTCGTTTCATGCCGGAAAGTTACGCCAAATTCCCGGCCGAAGAGCATGAGCAAAAAAACAAATTGGACCTTTCGGAAAGGGGATTTGAGCACATCTATAACGTTGGGAAGGGAAAATGTCACGTTGGGAAGCAGGTGCTGGTTCAGCCCGTGATTCGGGCATACCTTAGTTGAAAATTCAACGCAATGAAAAAAGCAACTCACCATATTGTCTATCTAATCACACTACTCATGTTTACTACCACAGCCTGGTCTACGACCATTGAAGCTCCTGCCGACACCAACGAGGTGGCGGGGATGGAGCGAGATGTGCAGGTCGATCTGACTCACCGCATCCACGAAGGAAATATATATTTTAAGTTATTAATGCTGAATGAATCGCAAAGCGGTTTCTATTCCATGGTCAAATACTTCGAAAACGGAGATTATGCTTCTGTGGATGTCCGCCAGATGGTCGCTAACACGATCAATCAACCGTTGATGTATTCATTTACAGATGAAGATGTTCCGCGAGAGGATGTAACCTATGTGTTATATCGTATCGCGGAAGGAACTGAAGAGGTAGGTCGCTGGAACTATTGTTCCACTGAACATACTCTCTGTCCGGACGCAGAGTTGGCCAGCCGTTAAAGAAGTAGTATAGCAGTTAGTTACAAAAAAATGGCCATCAATGCATGAACCCGCCTTCCCAGAGGCGGGTTTTCTTTTTACCTACTCCCGTATAAACCGTTGTTGTTGCACTTTTCCGTCGATAATAACGCGTACGAAATACACGCCGGAGGACAATGATTCCACGGAGATATCAGTGCTTTCCGGTTTTAACACACGGTTTCCATGGAGATCAACGATCTCAATCAGTTCAGGTGATCCGCTCAGGCCGTCAATGTGCAATACTGATCCAGCAGGATTGGGATAAACGGTCCACAAGGGTTGCACCGGGATTTCTTCTGTTCCGGTTGTAATCAATGCCAGTTGCACCGCAGCGTACGCGTTTACTTTTCCCCATCCCCATTTGGTATCATGCGGAGGAATTGCCCCTGTGTAAGAATCCGTGCGTGCAGTCGCGATGAGGATATCCTTGACTTGTGTGGCGGACAAGTACGGGTTGGCATCCAGCATAAGTGTCACCACTCCCGCAGCCGCCGGACTCGACATGGATGTTCCGCTAAAACGTGCAAACGGGTAGGTCCGACCATTGAAATTTACCGCAGTGATCTGTGCGAAGGACGCATCAGTGAATGAGGAAATGGATGAGGCCACGGATACGCCCGGAGCAGTCACGTCTGGTTTAAGTGAATCGGTGATCAGTGGCCCGACACTTGAAAAACTGGCAGCGGCACCACCAATGAGATTTCCTGAAACTGCGTAGTATTCCGAAGAATAGGCAGCAATAGAAATGGCAGAATGCGTGCAGGCCGGAATACCGATTCCGTATTTATTGTCGCCGGATACGCCCCCGGCTCCGTAGGCAACGAAGTCCATTCCCCAGTTGCCGACATCATTGGTCAGTTCCGTGACGTTCCAGTAGTGTACTTTTCCACCTGGTGCTGTAGAGGCCAAAACGATCCGGTAGCCGGAAGGCGGGTATTTTATACGAAGGCGCATTTCAGGTCGACCGTTTGTCGGATAGCTGTTGTCGGCTGAAAGGTTGAACCAAACGGTGTCGGTGCCACTGGCTACAAGAAAGGAATCAACATAAGAAGTAGTGGTAGCTGTAGAATAAAAAGGGCTTTCCACCAGCAGTTGATTCGACAAGTTGTAAATGCGCAGTGCACTGTTGAAGCTGTTTCCGGCTTCCCCCCACATGTGAATGCTCTGTCCCCAAACCGTAGGAAGCGATGGGTTGTTGTAAAAGGAGATCTGAGTTTGCAGGGTATCCGTCGAAAAATCCTTCATGATGTGGAAATTGACATCACCATTATTTCCTGCGGACGTCACGAAAACCACGCCAAGATCAGAATAGGAATCGAGGGCCTGACTGACCAGGGCTGTTCCATCGAGAGCCCCCATGTGGTAGAGCCCCCAGCTCATGTTTACCACGAGTCGTTTGCCCAGTGCGGTCGCTTTATTGTACATCCAGTCCCAGGCGTCCATCACTGCAGCTTCGTCAACGAGAAAAGTGGTGAAGAGGTAGTTGCACTCGAAACCGATTCCACGGTATTGAGTTCCCGCCCCGCTACCGCCGGCGATTCCTGCCACGTGCGTTCCATGCGTATGGTACGAATAAATGTTGGCGGTATCAGAACCCGCACTTTGAAATTCAGCTGGAGTATTGTATTCGGTGCCGTAGCCATAAAGTGTTGGTGCCGGTCCGGAGAGTTTATATTGATCCCAGGCCGAAATGATGCGCGTATTCTGCAACAAAGTATCATAGAACATCGGGGAAGTATAGTCGAACCCCCAGTCGGTGATTCCTACGATCACATCTTTCCCGGTATAGCTTTCCGGAAGTCCGATTCCTGCCCAAACACTATCGGCATGTGTGCCAATCGGAACATGATTCAGCATTGGTTTTACCTTTCCGGCCAGTTGGATCATGCTGAAACCATTTTCGGACAGTACGGCTTCCACTTCCTGAACCGGATAACGAAAGCTGACGATTCCGTTGATCTCCGATCCCACATGAATGCCGCGTTCTTCAAGACTGGCTGCATCAAATCCGGGGCCTTTCTTGCCCAGGAATGAAACAAATTCTCCGCCGAATACATGATTGATCGGGTAAAGAAGTCGCATGTCTTCGGTCACACTTCCATGCTTTTTATAGGCTGATGCAATGGCTGCCACATCAGCTTTTGTGTTCGAAGAGCAGTTTACCTGAGCCAGGGAATAAACTGAAAACCAAAGAAAAAGGATCGTTAATCGCATAGGTGAAAAGTTGATCTCACGAAAATACAACAATTGAAGTAAATGCAATTGTCCGCCATTTGCAGGGAGCGGCATTTTTTGTCTCATCGGGAATACTGGGTATCAATTGATTAAAGCTTCAGGAAAAAATAATATTCACGCAACGTTGTTCGATTCTTTTTTTTTCTAGTTTCGCATCCGCTTTTGAACGATTTGAGGTGAAAATCATAGGCAGAAAGGAACGGGCCAATTTTCCGGAACTCAACCTTCGCAATGTGAAGGTGAAGGTCGATAGTGGTGCCTATACTTCCAGCATTCATTGCAGTTCTATTCTTACAGGGGAGAACAACAAGGTCTCCTGCGTATTTCTTGAACCTGGCGAGAAAGGTTATACCGGTGAGGTTTGTACGTTCGATGTTGTGAAGGAAGTGGTGGTGAAAAGTTCGAACGGAACAGGAGAGCAGCGTTGCATGATTCGTACAACGATTGAGCTGCTCGGAGAGGAATATCCGATCTATCTGACACTTACCAACAGAAACGACATGCGTTATCCTGTTTTGCTCGGACGTCGTTTCCTGTCAGGAAAATTCCTTATCGATGTGAGTCTCAAAAGCAGATCTAAAAAAGGAAAATCATGAAGATTGTCATTTTATCGAGAAACCCGAACCTGTACTCGACACGCCGGATCAAGGAGGCTGGAGAACAGCGTGGACATGAAATGTTGGTGGTAGACCATACCAAATGTGATATTATTATTGAACGCCGTCGACCAAAGGTTTTTTACAAAGGAGAGGAGCTGAAAGATGTGGACGCGGTGATTCCGAGAATCGGTGCCTCTGTAACGTTTTACGGTGCTGCGGTAGTTCGACAGTTTGAGATGATGAAGATCTTTACAGCCACCGAATCCCAGGCTCTCGTGCGTTCACGGGATAAACTACGCAGCCTGCAGATTTTGTCACGTGCCGGTCTTTCCCTGCCGAGAACTGCTTTCACGAATTACTCAAAGGATTCTGAGCGAGTCATTAAGCAGGTGGGTGGTGCACCGTGCGTGATCAAATTGCTGGAAGGAACCCAGGGAGTGGGAGTGGTGCTTGCGGAAACCAAAAGTGCAGCTGAGTCGGTACTGGAGGCTTTTCAGGGACTCAAGGCCCGGGTTATTGTGCAGGAGTTCATTGAAGAAGCAAAAGGAGCTGATCTCCGTGCGATCGTGATCGACGGAGTTGTTGTCGGAGCAATGAAACGTCAGGCCAAGGATGGTGAATTCCGCTCGAACCTGCACCGTGGTGGCTCGGCAAGTATCGTTGAATTGACGGAAGAAGAGGAAAATGCGGCCCTGAAAGCGGCACGAGTGATGAAATTGGGCGTTGCCGGTGTGGATATGCTTCAGTCCAAAGAAGGACCTATGATCATGGAAGTCAACTCATCACCTGGTTTGGAAGGGATCGAAACAGCCACCGGGAAGGACATTGCCAAGAGCATCATTCGTTACGTGGAACGTCATGTGGATTAAGACAGTATTTTATTGATGCTGCGTATCCTAAATATTTGTACTTTCATGGCTTAACGAAAAAAACTACTCGGATATGTTAATGGGAGCAGCGATCGGCGCAGTAGCCGGCTTGGTAATTTACTTCATTCAGCAACAGCAAAAGAAAAAGCAGGAAGCGGCGAATACAACATTGGATTCGGACGCAAAAGAAAATACTGACTCCAGCGAGCAGTAACCTGCGGTGTCCTTGTGACACCTTTCCCGGATATTTGCAGATTTTTGATTTTGCCGTTTGAACGGCAGTAAGATTTTATGCCCTGATTCTTAGGTTTCCGGGAAGAAAATTTCGGCCAGCATACAACGTGCGCTTCCGCCACCGATGTGTTCAATCGTCGGAATGGACACAGGAAGAATAGCATCATTGTGTCTTCCGAAGGCTTCCAGTTGATCTTCTGTCAATGATTGATAGGCGGTTTCGGAAAGGACCAGAATACGTTCGTTTTCCATATTCTGTAGCTGTAACATATTGCCTGCAAAATGATTGTACACCTGGTCATTGCTCAGTTCAATGATCTCTTTTCCGCTGGAACGAATCGTATCCACCACTTTCCGGCGATCCGAATGCTGAATCGTATCAAGTCCGATGGCGACAAACTGTTGTCCCACACACATCATCACATTCGTATGGTAAATAAGTTCTCCGTTGCGACCCATCGAATGAAAAGTGATCGGGGCGTATCCTAGATCCATGGCTACCTCTTCCAGAATGTCTTCGTTGGTGCGCGGTGACAGCGCCGCATATATCAGGTGATTGTCGTGATCGAAGATCATGCTGCCGGTTCCTTCGAGAAAGGCGGAGGAAGCTTCGTATGGAGTGTAATCCCTCAATTCAAATCCCTCCGCGATCAGAGATGCAATGATGTCCGGCCTTCGCTCTTTCCTGCGATTGGAAACGGCCATGGGGTAGAGATGCAGGTGCCCTGAGCGGTGGGTCGAAAACCAGTTGTTGGGAAAGATCGAGTCCGGAGTCTGAGAATCTTCCAGGTCGCGGTACACGATCACATTTATTTTCTTTTCTCCCAACTTCTCAACGAATTCCCGGAATTCTTCGAGTGCTTTTTCCTGAATGGTCGCAGCATTTTCATCGGGCCTGTTCTGAAAAGAGTTCGTCGCGGATGCTTCTTCGTTAAAACCGAAACGTGTCGGTTCCACCATCAATACAGTGTGGGCAGTCTGAAGGCTCATTCCTTTATGGAAAGCGCACCGGAAGGGCATTTTCCGACCTGTGCAACGATTTCTTCCTTGCTGGCATTTTCTACCTGGATCCAGGGGCGGTCTTTCGGTTTGAAGACTTGCGGTAATCCACGGGCACAATTGGCAGAGTGCGTGCATTTGGATGAATTCCACAGGATAACTACGTCGTCTTTCGGATATTCTTTGCTCATCTTTTCGTTCGTTTTGAGATTTCATCCAAAGTACAAAAAATAAAAAAGGGCACTTTGAAAAAGCGCCCTTGCATCATGAAAAGAATGATCAGAGATCGAAGCGGAACGGCAATGTCATTTCCGATTTCACTTTTTTTCCGTCTTTTTCCGCCGGATTCCATTTCGGCATCCCGGAAACCACTCGAACTGCTTCATCGTTCAATGCCTGGTGTTCCGATCCCCGGGCAACTTTTACATTGCCGACTTTGCCGTCAGCAGCCACTTCGAAGGAAACGTAAACGATTCCTCCAACCTTGTCTTTTTTGAGCTTTTCCGGGTACTGCACATGCTCGCCAATGTACTTAACGAGTGCATCGAATCCGCCTGGAAACTCGGCTGCTTTTTCAGGATCTCCCACTTCTGTCAGGACGCGGGAATTTTCCGTTGTTGGCAGGATTCCGCTTTCAACGCGCGTGTTCATGGAGATCGAAACGATGCCGATCCCGGCGAGCACGGGAATGATCAAATAATGTTTCATATGATATTGGTTTTTGAATTTCAGATTTTCGATGCGCTTTCTCAATAGAGATTTGGGCGCAAATGAGAAGGAGTGCACAAAGGGGGTGTTCTGAATCCCAAAGGCCGCGTTGAATAGCGCATGTGCATAGTCGCGGGCGTTGAGATGATGCGTCAGAACATATTGATCTGCAATGAACTCATGGTTTTCACGAATCCTCCGTTCCCAGAAATACACCACCGGATTGAACCAGAAAAGAACCCGGAAGCATGCAGCAAGGAGCAAATCCAGCGAATGTTTTCCGCGTACGTGCGCATACTCATGAAGCAGGATCGTTTCACTGTCTTCAAGCTCGTTGGGTTGCAGGTAGATCCTTCTGAAGAAGGAATATGAGGTACGTGCTTCCTTCAGTTCATATACGCGTGCGCCACGATAGATTGTTTTAAGCACTGCGATGGGTCTGCGAATGGCGCGGATGAGTTGGTAGAGAGTGAATGCCCCGACAAGCACAACTCCTGCGATGTAAAGAATGAATATTAGATCGAAGGAACCGATGTGGTCAATAATGGGTTGTTCCCGTAGAATGCTCACTGCCGGTAATTCGGTGATCCAACGGGTTACTTCTTGTGTGTCATTCAGTTCAACAAGGGGGAGAGCCACAGCTGCAAAGGGCATCACGAGGAGGTAGATCCGATTGAATATCCGATGGCGGATTCCGGCGTTCAACAAGAGATAGAACCCGTAAAAGGCAAAGAGGTTTACCTGGATCAAAAGGAGTTGTAGCAGTGTCATAATTCGTCGAGTTTTTTCATGATCTTTTCCAACTCATGCGCACTGATGTTTTTCTCCTTCAGGAAGAAGGAAACAAAGGCTTCCGCTGATCCCGAAAAGTATTTGTCGAGCAGATTGTCGGTTGTTTGGTTCAGGTAATCTTCCCGTGAGATCAGGGGGTGATATTGATAGGTGCGTCCGAAGCTTTTATGACCAACGGCCTTTTTCTTTTCAAGAATCCGGATGATGGTCGATACGGTGTTGTATGCTGGCTTCGGGTCATCAAAGCGAGCCACAATGTCTTTTACGAATCCGGCCTCCAGGTCCCATAGGATCTGCATGACCTGTTCTTCTGCGCGTGTTAATTCAAGCATGAGATACAAGTGTTTGAGCAAATATAAACTAAAAACTTAGTTAATCAACTAAAAATATAGTTAAAGAACTAAA
>JBNKYR010000013.1:0-30900 GCA_050300995.1 Crocinitomicaceae bacterium
GGTAGATGATTCCTGAATAGAAATCAACATTCGGGTAGAGGTTACGTGATTTGAAATAATCATCTTCAAGCGCAACTTGCTCCAGACGTTTAGCGATGTCAAGGATCGGATCGTCGATTCCAAGTGAATTGAGGACATCGTCAGCAGCCTTTTTAATAATGCGTGCACGCGGATCGAAGTTCTTGTAAACACGGTGACCAAATCCCATCAATCGGAACGGATCATCCTTGTCCTTCGCCTTCAATACGTATTTGTCTACATCACCACCATCTTCCTGAATTGCAGCGAGCATTTCGAGTACCGCCTGGTTGGCGCCTCCGTGAAGTGGTCCCCAGAGAGCAGAAACCCCGGCGGAGATGGATGCGAAAAGACCTGCATGCGATGAGCCCACCATTCGTACGGTTGAAGTAGAACAGTTTTGCTCGTGATCAGCGTGCAGAATAAAGAGTTTGTCAAGGGCGGTGATTACCACAGGATTTGCTTTGTATGGTCCTGTCGGCAATTCGAACATCAGGTGAAGGAAGTTCTCTACGTATCCCTTGGTATTGTCGTAATAATTCAGTGGGAAGCCCATCTTCTTGCGGTATGTCCACGTGGCAATCACCAGGAATTTGGCAATTGTTTTACAGATAGCTTCGTACATTTCGTCATCACTGGCTACATTTACCGACTTCGGATTGAAAGCGGTAAGAGCACTTGTGAGACTTGAAAGCACACCCATTGGATGAGCAGTGCGTGGGAACCCGTCAATGATTCCCTTCATTTCTTCATTAACAAGTGTGTATTTACGGATGCCGTTTTCGAAACGCTCCAGTTCAGCTTTTGACGGCAGCTCACCGAAGATCACCAGATAAGAAACCTCAAGGAATGAAGAGTTTTCTGCCAGTGACTCGATGGAATAACCGCGGTAACGCAGAATTCCCTTTTCACCATCCAAAAATGTCACAGCACTTGTACACGAACCTGTATTCTTATACCCCGGGTCAATTGTGATGTACCCGTTCGTTGCACCCCTTAAAGCGCTAATGTCAATAGCCTTTTCATTTTCCGTCCCCTCAATGACGGGCAGTTCATAGATTTGACCCCCTAATTCAAGCTTAGCAATTTCAGCCATTTTTTTAATACAGTTTTGTGTGTTCTTTTCGGTCGCCTAAGATAATACATGATTTGCATTTCATCAATAGGATTCCGAAATATTTTCCATGGTAGTTTTATAAATTTTTCAGTGTGTATTCGAACAGCATGGTGAAAAGGTGGTTACGTGTATTTCCACCATAAATACCGTGATTTTTGTTCGGGTAAATAAACATGTCGAATTGTTTGTTTGCCCTCACCATTGCATTGATCATCTCCATTGTGTTCTGGTAGTGCACGTTATCGTCTCCGGAGCCATGGATAAGCAGGAATTTCCCTTTGAGCTTATCCACGAAATTGATCGGAGAATTCTGGTCATAGCCGTCAGCATTTTCCTGCGGCGTACGCATAAAACGCTCCGTATAAATATTGTCATAATAACGCCAGTTGGTCACCGGAGCCACAGCAATCCCCATTTTGTAAATGTCCGCGCCTTTTGTCATGCAGAGGGAAGTCATGAATCCGCCGTAACTCCAACCCATCATGCCGATCCGCTCCGGATCAACATAGGAATAGGTTTGCAGTTCTTTCCCCACGGCAATGAAATCTTCGGTCTCCAGTTTCCCCAGTTGCAGGTAGGTGCTCTTCTTGAATTTCGCACCGCGATACATTGTTCCGCGCGGATCAACGGAAACAACAATGTAACCATGCTGGGCAAGTAACTGATGGTACATATAATCAAAGCCGTTCCAGACATTCAGAACCGTGTTGGAGCCTGGTCCTCCATAGATGTGGACGTACACCGGGTATTTTTTGCTCGGGTCGAAATCTACCGGTTTGATCATGTATCCGTTCAATTCGGTGGACTGTCCCTTAAATTTGACGAACTCCATATTGGCCAGCTTGTAGCCTCCGAGCACAGATCGAAGTTCCATGTTGTCCTGAAGCACGCTGAGTTCTTTTCCGTTGTTATCACAAAGTGAGTAGACGGGAGGTGTATTGGCATCTGACCAGCTCTTGATGAAGTATTTCATTCCGTTGGAGAAATCTGCAGTGTTGTGTCCGCTGGCTGCACTGATCAGTGTTTTTTTCTTTCCGGAGAGTCCGATTTTGTAGATCGTCTGATTGATCGCACCGTTTTCTGCAGAGGTGTAGTAGACCGCTTTTGCCTTTTCGTCTACGCCAAGGAATTCGATGACGTCCCACTCTCCGGTAGTGATCTGTTTGCTGGTGCCATCAAAGAACAACTGATAGATGTGATTGTAACCATCGGCTTCACTTGTACGAAGAATGCTCTTGCCGTCACTAAGGATCAGCAGGTTGTTGTCAATTTCCACGTAGGTATCTGACTTCTCCTCAAAGAAGACTTTTGAGGTGACTCCGCCATCTTCTTTCGGGCATACCAGGTGGTACTTCAGGTGATTCTGGTGGCGATTGAGCGTTTGCAGGATCAGGTCATTGCTGGTTCCGGACCATTCCAGGCGAGGGATGTATTCATAGGTACCTAGATCAATCGCAGTTGTTTTTCCGTTGTTGAGGTCGTACATGTGTGCCGTAACCACCGAGTTGTCTTCACCGGCCTTCGGGTACTTAAATGTATACAGGTTCGGGTAAAGCTGTCCGTAATAAGTCAGATTATACTCTTTCACCCCACTCTCATCAAAACGCAGAAAACCAATGTAACGACTGTCAGGTGACCAGTCGTAGGCTTTCGTGAATGCAAATTCCTCTTCAACAACCCAGTCTGTGGTACCATTGATGATCGAGTTTCGCATACCATCGGTAGTTACCTGTGTCACTTTTCCCGAGGCAATGTCCTTTACATAAAGATTGTTCTCATGAATGTAAGAGACCTTTTTACCGTCCGGGGAATATTCCGCCAGGGTCTGAGGTTCGTGCGCCTCGTCGAGACGCCGAACTTTCTTTGTTTCGAGATCCAGGAGGTAATAAACGGCAGTATAACTATGACGGTAGACGCTTTTGGTCTGCGTGGTGATCAACACCTTTGTCTCGTCCTCATTGAAAAAATAGTCATCCATGTCAAGTGGATTTCCATCGAACTTCAGAATGCTTCCGGGCACCAGAACCTCTCCTTCACCTTCGTAATTGGCGAAGCCGTGTTTGGTGATTGCAAATTCTCCGTCTATGGTAGAGATCTTGGTGAAGTAGTTTCCGTCATTCATGGAGCGGAAGCCTTCCACACCGGCAGACATGAACTCGTAATTCCTCCAGATTTTCTCTACGGATAATTCCTGAGCAACTGAAGTGAATGTGAAGAAAATGAGCAGAACAAAGGTACTGATGGCGGTCTTTAGCATATTCGTTGGTTTTCGAAATTTTGAGGAAGGATAAAAATAGAAAATGTTTAACGCATCCCGTCTGTATTCGTGAAAAACATTAACAGTATGTTGATAAAATAATAAAGTCAGTTCCCCCATTTTGTCATACATTTGTCCTGAATTTCTGATGTGTTGTCCTTGATGCGTTCCATGTCGCTGAAACCATGTCGGAGAAAAAACAGTGAGAAGAATGAACTAAGATGTTTTTCACCAGGAACTGTTCCGGTGCTACGAAACAACAGAATGCAGCCCTGCATTCTCCCAACCTGTATACATTCTTCTTCGTCAAGTTCAAGCAATTCAATATCAACTAAATAAATTCGATTCTTATGAAAAGAACACTACTTCTATTGGCTACGTTTGCAGGATCAGTATCCTTCGGTCAGGTAGCTGATTGTTCGGAACTCTTTATTTCCGAATATGTAGAGGGATGGAGTAACAATAAAGCCCTTGAAATTTATAACCCTACAGACAATGCGATCGATCTGAGCGCGTACATGGTGATCCGTTTTTCAAACGGTGCCACTACAGCGACTGCTGCGAATGCGGTTCAATTGAACGGAACAGTTGCCGCTCACGACGTATATGTCGGAGTACTTGAGAAACTGGATCCGAACGGAACAGGTCAGGAAGCTCCTGTCTGGGATTCTCTCCAGGCGCGTGCAGATGGGTTCTACTGCCCGGTGTACAACACGTCGAATGCATTCTACTGGAACGGTAACGATGCAGTAGTATTGGCAAAGGGAACAACTTCTGACATTCCGAACGCGATCCTTGTTGACGTTTTCGGAAAGATCGGTGAAGATCCGGGAGTAGCATGGACAAGTGGTTATCCTTATACAGGAAACGGTGATATCGTAACGCAGGATCACTCTATGATTCGTAAGTTCGGAATCAAGAAAGGAGAGATAAACCCAACCATCTCTTTCTTTGATCCATTGCTCGAGTACGATTCAATTCCTGCTGTGGTAGATATCGGTGGACAGCTCTATGGAAACTGGTTCTCACTTGGAACACACGATTGTGAGTGTAACTCTCTTGGAGTGAAAGAAGAAAGCAAAGCGAAAGTGGCTGTTTTCCCGAATCCATCGAACGGTGAATTCTATGTAAACGGTGCTGCGGACTTTAGCAATATCGTGGTAATGAACTCGCTCGGACAGGTTGTTCGTACGATTTCAAACAACGCCAAGCAGTTGTTGGTATTCGATCTTTCCGATCGTCGTGGTGTATACTTTGTGAAGTTGAGCGACGAAGACGGAAACAGTGTAACCAAGCGAGTAATTGTAAAATAACCCGAGTAATCATACATGAGAGGTCGAGCAATCGGCCTCTTTTTTTGAAACATCATGAAATTTCTGCTCACCCTGCTGATAGGATGCTTTGCACTGACCGTAAATGCGCAAACGGCAACCGTTACCGGAAAAGTTACCGATAACATTGCAAAAATGCCGGTGGTCGGCGCCAAGATCATCCTGACTCCCGAGTTGAGGGCCATTTCCGATTACGACGGAAACTATACCATTCCGAATGTTCCGTTCGGGGAGTATCAGATGACCGTCACCATGATTTCTTTTGATACAATGCACTTTGACCTGAAAGTGGATCAGGAACGTTTTGTTCACGATGTACTGCTGGGAGGAAGCCAGGAAATCGAAGAAGTGGAGGTGATCGGTAACATTGCCAAAGATCGAAAGACCCCGGTGGCGGTATCAACCATCAATGCGCGTGAAATCCAGGAAGACCTTGGTTCGCGTGATTTGCCGATGGTACTCAATTCCAAGCCCGGTGTTTATGCAACACAGCAGGGTGGAGGAGACGGAGACGCCCGAATCACGATCCGTGGTTTCGACCAGCGAAACGTGGGAGTTATGATCGACGGGGTACCTGTCAACGACATGGAAAATGGCTGGGTGTACTGGTCGAACTGGTTCGGACTGGGAGCGATCACTTCTCAGATCCAGGTGCAGCGTGGATTGGGAGCTACCAAACTGGCGATGCCTTCTGTCGGAGGGACAATGAATATCCTTACGCAGAACACCGGTGGAAAGCGCCAGATCAAAGTGATGCAGGAATATGGAAGCGGAACCTTTCTGAGAACTTCCCTTTCGTACAAGTCAGGAACCTTGAAGAAGGGATGGGGGATCCTCTTTGCCGGATCCTATAAACAAGGCAATGGTTGGGTTGATGGTCTGAATACACAAGGTGTATTCTATTACCTGAAGGTCCAGAAAAAACTGGGGAATCACGTGTTGTCCCTGAGTGGTTTCGGTGCTCCGCAGAAACACGGGCAGCGAACATACAATCAACCGCTCGAATACTGGGATTCGGAATACGCACGCAAATTGGGTGTTACGGATATAGATACCGTAAATGTGGACCACGGTCGTCGTTTCAACCAGCATTGGGGATATTATACGGATAGTACCACCGGGAAGACAATCGTGAAGAATGAGCGTCTGAACTACTACCACAAACCGCAAATTACCCTCAAGGATTTCTGGAAGATCAACAAGAAACTCTCCTGGTCCAATCTCGCTTATGTGTCGATTGGTCGCGGAGGAGGTCAGCGTTACTTCAACTCCTCGTCTTCGATCTTGTACGATGAGAACGGACAGGTAGCCTGGAATGATATTGAATACAACAACAAATGGAAGACATTGTTCGGAAACACGTATCCGACAATAGACTACGCTTACGATTCCACACTTCTTAAATCTTCGCAGATCATCAGTTCCAGTGTGAACAACCACATGTGGGTAGGAGGAATCTCGCAGTTTGACCTGAAAGTAAACGAGAAATGGAACGTGGCCGGCGGATTGGATTATCGTTGGTACAAAGGAGATCACTATACAGAAGTGGTGGATCTGCTCGGAGGTGATTACTTTATCAATGAGTCCGACCTGAATGCACCGACGAATATGAAGCGTGTCGGAGATAAAATTGCTCGTGAGGATACACCGTATCAGAATGATCGTTCAGGATATGAGCAATGGGCCGGAGGTTTCGGACAGGCAGAATATTCGCACGGACGATGGACTGCATTCGTGAATTTTTCAGCGGTGGTCAATGGTTACCGCGGTGTGGATTACTTCCAGAAACGACAACTGGATCTGGGAGATACTGTGTTGCAGATCGGTTACAATGATACCGTTATTTACAACGGTCAAACTTACACACGTAACTCAGACGGACTTGAATACAGCGATACCGGATGGAAATGGCTGGCTGGTGGAACCATCAAGGCCGGAGCCAACCTGAACCTTACCGAGCGTTCAAACCTGTTCCTGAATCTTGGATACCTGAACCGTACGCCGCAATTCAGCAATGTGGTGGACAACAATACCAACACGTTCTTCCGGGAAATCCTTAATGAGAAGA
The DNA here is from genome assembly GCA_050300995.1 of Crocinitomicaceae bacterium. Lineage (GTDB taxonomy): Bacteria > Bacteroidota > Bacteroidia > Flavobacteriales_D > Crocinitomicaceae > UBA4466. Next base: position 6,792 of record JBNKYR010000013.1, read on the forward strand.
TCTACGCCTTTGAATTGGGGTACGGTTTCCGAAGCAAGGCGATCAGCATCAATGCGAACGGTTACTTTACTTACTGGGAAAACAAACCTTTCCCGTTCGGCGTGAGTGTTCCGAATCCGTTGGATCCGACAGAATTTGTTCGTGCGAATGTGAATGGAATGGACGCACTTCACATGGGAGTGGAATTGGATGTGGCCTGGAAGATCCATCCGAAACTGACTTTCGAATTGATGGCAAGTTACGGAGACTGGACCTGGCAATCCGTGGAAACAATTGACGTCGTGGGAACACAGTTTCAGTTTGATGCAAAAGGAGTGCATGTGGGAGACGCTGCGCAATCAACCTATGCAGGGAGCCTTCGTTGGCAGTTTGTCAAGAATGCATACCTGAAAGTGATCTATACCTACTTTGATCGTTTCTACAGCAACTTTGATCCATTCAGCCTTACCGGGGCAAACGGTGGTCGCGAATCATGGAAAGTTCCTTCTTACGGATTGATGAACGTGAGTGCGGGTTATCGTTTGAAGATCAAGAATACTGCATTGAATTTCAAAGGAAACATTTTCAATGCCCTGAATACATGGTACATTTCCGATGCGCGTACCAACCAGTACGGAAGCACCTGGGACGCAAATTCTGCTGGTGTATTCATCGGACAGGGACTTACGTTTAACGTGGCTCTCGGATTTGAATTTTAATTAAGCAATTACAACAAACACACATAAGATGAAAAGAATACTACTCACCCTAACTGCTGCAATGTTCGCATTGGCATCCAATGCGCAGACGAATGTAGCCGACGCCAGAACCTATGCGATTGGCTCTACGGTAACAGTAACAGCTGTTGCAACAAACGGGTCGGAACTGGGAAGCATCCGTTATTTGCAGGATGGATCGGCAGGAATCGCCGGATACGGTGGACCGATTACCGGAGTAAACCGCGGAGATTCAATTACGGTTACAGGTCCCCTGATCGAGTTCTCAGGATTGTTGGAAATCTCTACGGTAACCAACGTGGTAAATCACGGTCCGGCAACTGTGATGCCTGCACCAGTGAACATTCCGATCAGCGCTGCCGGAGAATCGCTCGAATCGCAGTTGGTAGAGATCCAGAACGTAACGTTCGTGCAATCCGGAAACTTTGCCGGAAACACGACTTACCAGATCACCGACGGAGCAAACACCCTTGATGTTCGTGTGAACAATTTAACAAACCTGGTTGGAACTGCAATTCCTTCCGGAGCCGTGACGATTCGTGGGCCACTCGGACAGTTCAATACGAATTATCAGATCGTACCGCGCGACCTCAACGATATTGAAGCGTACGTGGCACCTGCAATCGAGATCAACGTGTTGCTTGACGGTTCAACAGTGTTGAGCGGTTCGAACTACTTTATCGGAAACACATCTTCGATCAGCGTTACCATTGAAAACAGCGGAACGAATACCATGACGGTTACTGGAGGCAGCTTTTCCGGTACAAACGCCGGAGATTTCTCTTCCAACATCGGATCAACAACGATTGCTGGCGGATCCAACCAGAACTTTACGATCAACTTCACACCTGGTGGAACAGGCTCTCGTTTTGCAACGATCCAGATCGGTTCAGACGATCCGGACGAAAACCCTTACGTGATCAACTTTGAAGGTGTTGGTACAGATAACCTTGCGACCGAGCCATCAGGCAATGCTTCCAATCTTACGTTCTCGAACGTCACGGCGTATACCCTGAACGGTCAGTACAACGCAGGTTCAGGTGCTACAAAGTACCTTGTTCTCTGGAAGAACGGAAGTGCGATAACAGGTGTTCCGGCTGACGGAACATCTTACCTGCGTGGAGACGTGGTAGGTGATGCCCGTGTTGCTTATGTGGGAAGCGGAACGAACTTTATCCCACGTGGAATCATCGCGAACCAGAATTATTACTTTGCTGTTTACGCATTCAACGGGTCGAATGGTTTTGAGAATTACCTGACCTCTTCTCCGGCTACCGGAAACGTAAGCAGCCTTGGCGAGAACATTGGAAACTACTACAATGGTATTTCATCGTCTTCACCAACACTGAGTGCAGACCTGAGAACGTTGATCAACCCGCACACACAGATCACGTACTTCATGTACAAGCAGACGATGATGAATGAATTTGAAGTAGCGGATACAACCAACGGTCAGTCGTTCGTAACTTGTGTCTATTCAGGCGAAAAGAAAGTGTTTGATGATCCTTTTGATTGGACACCGACGGGATACAGCCGTGAGCACACTTTTGCGCATTCATGGATGCCTACATGGCCTGCTGACAACCCTGAACAGCCGGAATATACCGATCAGCACAACCTTTGGCCGGCAAACCTGAATGAGGCAAATACACCACGTAGTAACCTTCCGCTTGGAGAAGTTGCCGGAACTCCGGTGTTTACTTACCTGGAAGGAAGTGTCGGAACGAATTCATCCGGACAGATGGTGTATCAGCCGCGTGATTCCCACAAAGGAAATGCTGCACGCTCGATCTTCTACATGGTTGTAGCATACGATTTCCCACTGAGTGGAGACCTTGATTCCGATAAGCAGGATCCGGATCTTCTCAAGCAATGGCACTTTGCGGATCTTCCTGACAATCGTGAGATTGCGCGTCATGAGTACATTTATGACCTTCAGGGGAACCGTAACCCATTCATTGATTCCGTTGATTTTGTTTGCTACATCGACTTCGATACCAACACTTATATCGCCGGAGGATGTGGAACACAGGGACTGGACGAAGTAGTATGGAACAATATGGTAGTTTACCCGGTTCCTTCCAATGAGAAGGTATACGTACAGGTGAATAACTTCCAGATCAGAGGGTATAACATTTATGATCTTTCCGGACGTGAGATCCGTAAAGAGGAAGGAATTGCTGAACCGATGCTCGAGTTTGATGCTTCGACCTTTAATCCGGGAACGTACCTGATCTCTGTAGAAACACAATTCGGACGTGCTCAGCGCAAATTTGTGATTGAGTAATGTTGCGAACATTCATATTCATTTGCTGTGGAGCAGGCCTTTTGGCCTGCTCTTCGGTTTCTGTGCAGTACAGCTCCGCAGAACGAATGGATGTGAATGACGCCTATTCCAACCACAATCGGATCGATTCGATCATTGTGCCATACCGTGATGAGCTGGCCGCCGAGATGTCGGAAGTGATCGCTCAGGCACCGGAAGACCTTGTGAAAGATCGTCCGAACGGAACATTGAATAACTGGACGACGGATGTGCTTCTCGCCCGGTTCCGAAATTCGGGATCTTTGATTCCGTGTATTGCCCTGTTGAATTACGGAGGCTTGAGAAATCCGATCAGTAAAGGCAATGTAACTGTCGGAGATATCTTCAAACTCATGCCGTTTGATAACGAAGTGGTGGTGGTAACGCTTCCCCTGGAAGCTTTGGAGGAGCTGGGAGCTTATTTAACGAAAAGCGGAGGGGAACCGATTGCCGGGGGCTATTTTCGGGACGGTGAATGGATGCTCAGTTTTACCCCCGGAGATCTTCCGACAAAAGATATCACGATCATTACTTCCGATTACCTGATGAATGGCGGCGACAACATGCATTTTTTCGAAAAGAAGACGGATGTCAGACATACCGGAATATTGTTGAGGGATGCTTTTATTGAGGCGGCGAGAAATCAGGGAATACTTCGTGTAAATGATGAAGAAAGGATCAAATTTTAGTCACGAACGAAGGGACTTTGTCCGGAAAGTAGCGCTGATCTCCGGCGGTGCACTTGTGGCGCCATCCGTTCTTGCTTCGGGGGCAGGAAAGGGAGGACAGCGTTTGACCATTCTGCACACGAACGATACCCATTCCAATATTGATCCTTTTCCCGAAAACCATGCAAAATATCCGGGAATGGGAGGTGTTGTCCGACGTTACGAGTTGATCCGTAAGATCCGTTCCGAAGAGGACCATGTATTATTACTGGATGCCGGTGATATCTTCCAGGGAACTCCCTATTTTAATCGTTTCGGAGGAAGTCTTGAGATGCGTTTGATGACGGAGCTCGGGTACGAGGCTGCAACGATGGGAAATCATGATTTTGATGCCGGAATGGAGGGCTTCGTAAAGGCTCGCCAGTTAGCTGATTTTCCGTTCCTTTGTTCGAATTACGATTTTGCCAATACGCCGATCGACGGACATGTACAGGATACATTGATCCTAAAAAAGGGAAAGATCCGCGTTGGGATTTTTGGAGTGGGAGTTGCGTTGAAAGGTCTCGTGCCGGACGATAAATTCGGTGAAACCCGATACCTTGATCCCATCGAAATTGCTAACGACAAGGCAGCACAACTGAAAAAGGAGGGCTGTGATCTCATTATCTGTCTTTCGCACCTCGGGTATGAATACGAGAGCGATAAAGTTTCCGATCGGGTGCTTGCCGCCAAAACGCGCAACATTCATCTGATCATCGGAGGGCATACGCACACCTTTCTGCCGGAGCCGGTGGTGCATCAGAACCTCGACGGAAATCCGGTGCTCGTGAACCAGGTGGGGTGGGCTGGTGTTCACGTCGGGCGTATTGATTTCCAATTTGATAAACAGCAATTTTCATCGAATGATGTATTGATTGTTCGCTAGAATGCAACCCTTTTTCGGCGACAGGCGTTAGCCGGAAAAAACATCATTTTATGCGACTGATCATTTTATTCACTACTGTACTTACAATTCAATCCTCCTTTGCGCAGGATTCATCCCTTTACCGACTTGTCGATCGCCTTGAGCGACATCTGGAAGAACGCGCCAATCGCGATGTCTCCTGGAAAAATGAACGGAAGTGGGCACTTAAACTTTCGCCTCTGCACATGGCTGTCGGTGATATTGGTCTCTACTACGAACAGCGGATCGGAAAGAAGATCAGCATTGAAGTTGGCGGCGGTGTTACCATTTCCGGTATTGGTGGACGACTTGCTGATCACACACCCGACTTTATCGACTACGACCCTATCATTGAGTGTTATCCGGCCTATTATTCCTCATATTCTTCCGAAGCCGGATATCTGGCCGCACTGGAATTTCGGATTTACCCCGGTTCGGGTTCGGCCATGAACCAGTTCTATCTGGCGCCATCAGTGAAATACAAACGTTACAATTTCGGTGTGCACGACAATTATGGAACACTGGATAATTACAGAGGCAATGACCAGCGTTACAATGCCTATTTCAATTGCGGACTGGAACTTTGGCCGGGCAGAAGCTGGATGCTGGACATTTTCTGGGGAACCGGGATCGGATACAGGGTTGTCGACGATGCACAAACTTCGTTCGAATATGTCAATGGGGAATATGTGCCAATGTGGGTGAAATCACCTTCGAACAATGTCGATTTTCTGTTGAATGTGGGGGTGAAAATAGGAATCGGCGGACCGAAATAGGAGTGAATCGGATTTCTTCGTAACTTGAGCTGTGAATCAATCGCTGACAGTTATGAAACATCTCCTGACCCTTGTTGTCGTATCCCTTACTCTAACCACTTTTGCACAGGAATCGGAAGGTCGCGGGCCGCGTCAGATTCAAAACCGATATGCCGTAAAGTTCACCCCGACCCAGTTGATCATGGGCGAGTTGAACCTCGGTGTTGAGTTCAAGATCGGAAAGAGAGCAAGTATGGATATTGAACTCGGACCAACCATTTCTTATGCCGGCCTTGGTGGTCGTACAGAGCTGGATTTTACCGATACGATCAGTTCGGTTAACAAGGTAGGGAGCATTGGTTATTTCGGGGCAATCGGGTTTCGTTACTATCCTTTTGAGCGAACCGAAGCACTGACTCGTTTGTACATTCACCCGCAGTTCAAATATCGTGTCTACAACACTACTATCGGAGAGGATACCGGGCTTTGGAAAGAAGTGAACTCGCAGAATGTACAGTACAAGTTCTTCTTCAACATTGGTTGGCAATTGTGGGCATCGAAATCCTTCGGATTTGATTTTTACCTTGGTGCCGGACTGGGATACCGCCAGGTTCAGCTTTACGATCCGATCGTGAAATACGATGGTTCACAGATTCTGTATGAATGGGACGAAGAGCAGTACAACCGTGCTATGCCGCTTCTGAACGCAGGAATTAAGATCGGGATCGGAGGCTAGAAATACCACGCGTTGTTGCCCGGTTCATATCCTTTGGACTGGAGGAATTTTTCAAGCTGGGTAAGATCATCCGGATATACGCAAACAATTGCCAGACTTTCGGAAGCTTTTTCCGGCGGAAGAATTTCGTGATCGTAGATGCCTGCGCCATGACGTTCGTGGTTCATATCGTACCATTTGAATGGAATACGGTAGGTTTCCAGAAAATTTGCAACGACCTTTCCCTTTGAACCTGCTCCAAACAGGGCAATGGAATGCTCTTTTGGATTGGCTAACTCCAGAAACCATCGAAGCTTCAGGGAAAAGAACGAACTTTGGGTGTATACCTCCGAATTCCGTGAGGTTCGTTGCGGATGTTCACGCCAGAGCAGGGTTGTTTCAGGAACTCCCTGGATGACAAATCCGGCCTGATTCCAGCGGAAAAGCATGTCGTAATCTTCCGGGTATTGCAGATTTTTGAAAATGTGGTGATCCAGTAGGTCGGAGTGATGCATCAGCCAGTTAGGAGAGGCTACCACGCACTCGCGAAAGATATGCCGGTAATGATCGTTGTTCTGTACGCGTTCGTTGAGCCAGTCCTCATATTTCAGGTAGCCTTCCGAGACCGGTTCGGGAAAGTACTTTACCATTCCGGTGACAACTGTTCCCCGGCCGGCCTTTTCCAGGGCTTTTACAAAATGGGTCAACCTTCCCGAAGGCATGATGTCGTCCGCATCCATTCGCGTAACGTAATGTCCGTTAGCAAGGGATAGAGCCAGTTGTAACGCCGGAATAATACCGTATTCTTTGTTTTGAACCGCTTTTATTCGTGAATCGCGTTGGGCATATTCCTGAAGGATATCAGCTGAGGTGTCCGCCGAAAAATCATCAACGGCGATCAGCTCCCAATCAGTATAGTCTTGTTCAAGTATGGAGTTCAGGGTTTCTTCCAGCCAGGGGGCGGCAGTTTTGACAGGCATCAGGATAGATATCAGCATATCGTGTGTAGAAAGTTCAGGTATGAATCTAACGCAATTTATACCTCAAAGGTTTGCCTGTGTATTGAAATCAATCGATTCTGCCAGGTTCCGGAATAGCACCGTGAAGATTTCACTGGAATTCCTTATCTTGAGCATCCTAAAACTCGAAAATGAAACATTTACTCCTTATGCTTCTGGCGGTGTTTACGTCATCGCTGGCATTTACTCAGTTAAATCTTACTGAACTTTCCCATTATCCCTATGCACAATCCCGGGGGGATTGCAGCGATATCTGGGGTTACGTGGATCAGTTGGGCAATGAGTACGCCATTGTGGGAAACCAGACCGGTACATCGATCGTGGATGTGACGGATCCGGCCAATCCGGTGGAAGTATTTTACACAGCCGGAGCCAATACGATCTGGCGTGACATCAAAGTATGGGGGACAACCGCCTATATTACCAACGAAGGAGGGAACGGACTCAAGATCATTGATCTCAGTAACCTTCCCGGGGCACTGTCTGCTGGAGATGTCTCTCAGTACACGGGGTCGACCTATCCTTTTACGACCGCACACAATTTGTTTATTGATGAAGTGGGACGCGCATATATTCTCGGAGCCAATAACGGTGCGGGAGGAGCGATTATTCTCGATGTAGCTACGGATCCGCTCAATCCTGTGGAACTTGGGCGATACAATGATTATTATATCCATGATGCTTTCGTTCGTGGCGATACGCTTTGGGGTGGTGCCATTGACGATGGATTTTTCGTGGTGGTGGATGTAACTAACCCGGCAAGCTGTGTGACCATGGCTACCCAGTTGACACCGACAACGTTCAGCCATAACTGCTGGCTGTCTGACGATGGAAATACGCTGTACACAACGGACGAGGTTTCAAATGCATATATAGGGGCGTACGACGTCAGTGATATTGCCAATATTTCCGAGTTGGATCGGATTCAGTCAAGTCCGGGAATGGAAGTAATTCCACATAATGTGTTTGTGCTGGGTAACTTCCTGGTGACATCTTACTACCGGGATGGTGTCGTTGTACACGATGCAACAAATCCGTCAAACCTGATCGAAGTGGGGAATTTTGATACGGCACCTTCGTTTTCCGGAGATGGATTCAACGGTTGCTGGGGCGTGTACCCGTACCTGCCTTCCGGAAACGTCATCGCCAGCGATATCGAAGAGGGATTGTATGTGCTCGGAGCAACGTATACCCAGGCTGCATACCTCGAAGGAAACGTAACGGATAATGTCACAACTAACCCGATCAATAATGCACTGGTGGAGATCGTTAGTACAACGCAAAGCGACAATACAAATACATTGGGAGATTATGCAACAGGTGTAGCTACCGGTGGAACATTTGACGTCACCGTTTCCAAGTTGGGCTACTTTCCGCAGACGATTAGTGGGGTAGTGTTAACGAATGGGAATACGACGGTACTGGATGTACAACTCGTGCCGCAACCGACATTTACTTTGACCGGTCAGGTAATCGACCAGAATTCGAACCCGATCCCGAATGCGCAGGTGATGATCAGCAATGCGCAATACAACACTACGGTGACGACCAATGGCCTTGGAAATTTCACGATTTCTTCTTTTCTCGAGGATACCTACGATGTAACCATCGGTATCTGGGGATATCATACGCTTTGTCTGCCGGGACAACTACTGAACTCAAATGGTACGCCATATGTTTATCAGTTGGATGAAGGTTATTCGGATTACTTCGATCTTGATTTGGGTTGGACGATAAGCGGGAATGCTTCCTCCGGAGATTGGGAGCAGGGAGAACCTGTCGGAACAAACTTCCTGAGCAGCGAGTCGAATCCTGACTACGACTCCCAGGATTGCGGAATCCAGGCATATATCACAGGAAATGCTGGAGGAACGGTAGGGAACGACGACGTGGATGGTGGTTCCACGACATTGAGTTCGCCTTTGTTTGATCTTTCCAATTATACCGATCCGTTCATTTATTTTGAGCGTTGGTTCTTCAATGATGGAGGAAGTGGTACACCGAATGATTCCCTTGTAATTACGCTGACGAATGGTTCGCAGACGGTGACCATTGATGCCGCAGGTTTTGATGATCCGGAGAACAGCACATGGGCAGTTCGCGACATCCATGTATCCGATTTCCTGACGCCTACAGCATTCATGCAGCTTAAAGTGACAGCGATGGACATCAACGGTGGTCACATTGTAGAAGGAGGTTTTGATCGTTTCATTGTGCATGACGGACCTTTCACAGGTGTGGAAGAATTGGCATCTGAAACCAACGCGGCAGTTTATCCGGTGCCTTTCCAGGATCAGTTGAATATCCGTTTCGAAGAAATGCCGGAAGTAGCTGTACTCGAAGTAGAAGTAGTTGAATTGTCTTCGGGCCGTGTGATTGATAACCAGCGTTTTGAGGCATCCAACGAAGTGAGTTTCCGAAATGATTATGCAGCGGGATTGTACCTGCTTCGCGTTTACGGGGATGGGGCCTTACTGGTGAATCGTAAAGTGGTGAAACTGTAAGCTATTTGTTCTCCTCTTCCGTATACAGTTGGAAGAGCGAAATATTGTCAATGCCGAGGTCATTCATGATCTCGGCATTCCATTTTTCCATGGCCTTGCGTTGCGTTCCTCGTTCAACTTCTCTGAGAAAAAGGGTTTTTCGTTTTTCCAGTTGTTCAGTGTATTCCCGGTAGAGGCTTCTGTATTCGTCGGCACTTCCGGAACTTTGACGAAAGGCGGCTTCCATTTTTCTTCGCCCCATCTCACACAGATCGAAGTACATATTGATGAAGCAATTGGTGTATTTGTCCATGGGGAGTGCGTAGAATGTTCCGTAAGGATCCATTACCGTTTCGGTCAGAACATTCGTTGAATCTCCGTAGGTGTTGATGTCCATAAAGATCTTGACGTCCAGTTCGTAATTGTTGGACATGATTTCTCCCTGTCTCGACGGAGCGTGCTCATTTTCCGATTCCCGAATGAAAACCCGGTTGTGCGACCAGTGGACAAACGGACTTTCGTAGTGCGCTGTTTTTTTATCCGGAAGTTCGAAGATGAAGACTCTTTTTGTCTTCGGATCATTGTAAAAACGTGCATTGTCCTTTCGTTCGTCGCTCAGGCTGTACTCATCATTCCTCTCCCAGAAAAAGGCATTGTAAGGCATGGCGTCAATCTTGCGATAATCGCTTACATCCGGTTGAAACTGAAAGACCGGTAACTCGAATGGTTTATTGTAATCATAAATGTACAGGAGCGCATTGGCGTGAATGGTGTAATTCATACGTTCCTGCTTCTGAAAGCGACTGATGTAGTCCACATCGTATGAAAAATCAATATGATTGAGAGCTACTCTTCCTGTTTCATCCGTAAAGGTTTTGGTGATGGACAACGAAACATTTTCAATGCTGTCGGCACCCTTGAAGAGTGGAAGGAAAGGATGTTTGAGGCAATGATCACAGCGCATACTTAGTTTCCGGAGAGTCATGTCCGTTACATTCAGCCAGATTTTTCCTTCGAAGCTGTTACCGGAAGTATCTTTCGGTGTGTAATGCAGTACATAGATCGAATCGGCGGATTCATCTTTATAAGCGGCTTCGAGGGAGATGAAGAAGGCTTTTCGTGCGGCTTTCTTTTTCAATTCAATGGGGGTGTCAGGAAAGTAGTCATTCGGGTCAGAGAGACGTGATGAGGTAATGGCTTTGGAGCTTTCCTGGGAGACAAAGTAACGGTTCCCGAAAGGAACGAGCCCGAACCGCCCTGCTTTCAGATCCATGGATCGGATGTCGTAGGCACTTAAAGATACATTGTAAAAACCCTCTACAAGTTCGAGTTGTTGTTCATCGGCAAAGCTTTTGAGAAAATAGTATCCTCGTGCAGCTTTGCCGGTAGGAGAGGCGTTTTTGACACACTTGTCGACGAGTTCGAAGAGCCAGGTATGATCATTCGGGCGTGCATCGACTTCAGCAAATTCCAGGTAGTTTTCTTCCAGTTCGATATTGAGAAAAGGCGATTCCGGCTGTACTGTGATCGTTTGCGTCCGAAAGCCGATACACGAAATAGTCAGGGAGTCAACAGGCCCTTTTACGGTAATTCTGAAAAAGCCATCAGCGTTCGAAATGGTCCCTTTTTGTGTCGTTAGGTTGAAGACTTTCGAAAATGCGAGCGGTTCTTTCGTGTTTCCGATGACAATACGTCCTTCCACTTCCCGAAGAGGTTTTTCCTGTCCCAGAACGGGAAAGGTCAGCAGGAAGACTATGAAAAGGAATTGTTTCATTAGGGGAGTGTCCACTAAAGTTAATGCGATTTTTTGAGAAGTCCCTGTCCGATGGCAGGTACAAAAAAAAGCCGGCCCCAATGGAACCGACTTTCAGTAAGTATTGATCGATCGGATGAAGCCGAGATCCTTAAAGGTGAATTACTTCATCGTATGCTGCTGCTGCTGCTTCCATGATCGCCTCAGACATTGTCGGGTGAGGGTGAACTGTTTTGATCAGTTCCTCACCGGTTGTTTCAAGCTTACGAATGGCAACCAGTTCAGCGACCATTTCGGTTACGTTTGCACCGATCATGTGTCCGCCTAGCAACTCGCCGTATTTTGCATCGAAGACCAGTTTTACGAATCCTTCTTTTGCTCCGGCAGCACTTGCTTTCCCGGAAGCTGAGAATGGGAATTTACCGATCTTCACTTCGTAACCTGCTTCGCGGGCCGCGTCTTCAGTCATACCAACCGAAGCAACTTCAGGAGAACAGTATGTACATCCCGGGATATTTCCGTAATCCAGTGGTTCAGGATGGTGTCCTGCAATTTTTTCCACGCAGATAATTCCTTCTGCAGACGCAACGTGTGCAAGTGCAGCAGTAGGGATCACATCACCGATGGCATAGTAACCCGGGATATTTGTCTGGTAGAAATCGTTCACGAGGATTCGTCCCTTGTCAGTAACGATTCCAAGTTCTTCGAGTCCGATGTTTTCAATATTTGCCTGGATTCCAACTGCGGAAAGTACCACATCGCATTCCAGTTTTTCTTCGCCTTTGGCTGTTTTAACAGTAACAACACATCCTTTTCCGGAAGTGTCCACCGCTTCCACAGAAGATTCGGTCATGATCTTGATTCCCGCCTTCTTGAAAGATTTTGCCAGTTCTTTGGATACATCCTTATCCTCGATCGGAACGATGTTCGGCATGTACTCAACGATGGTAACTTCCGTACCGATGGCGTTGTAGAAGTAAGCAAACTCCACACCGATCGCACCTGAACCAACGACAACCATTTTCTTTGGTTGCGTTTTCAAAGTCATCGCCTCGCGGTAACCGATCACTTTTTCACCGTCCTGCTGGAGGTTAGGCAACTGGCGTGAACGCGCTCCAGTGGCAATGATCACTCCTTTGCTTGCTTCGTATTCGGTTGTTTTGCCGGCATCATCCGTAACAGCAACTTTCTTTCCTGCTTTCAGAACTCCTGTACCCATGAGTACATCGATCTTATTCTTTTTCATCAGGAACTGCACTCCTTTACTCATCCCTCCGGCAACATCACGGCTGCGTGAAACCATTGCAGAGAAATCCGCTTTGGCATCTTTCACGGTAATTCCGTAATCGTTCGCATGTGAAAGGTATTCGAAAACATTGGCGCTCTTTAACAACGCTTTGGTTGGAATACATCCCCAATTAAGGCAGATTCCACCCAATGATTCGCGTTCCACAACTGCGGTTTTCATTCCTAACTGAGAGGCGCGGATCGCCGTAACGTATCCTCCGGGGCCACTACCTACAACAATAATATCGTAACTCATAATATTTGAATTGAGATTCAACTTTTGGCTTGGCGAAGTTAACGATTTAATTGATAATGATGCGATCACTTTCGGGCTGAAATCAACTGATTAATTTGAATCATCCGGTCTTGTAGGAATGAGCGCTTTTGTCACGGTGGGAAATCAAAAGGCCGCGTTGGGAAAGATTGCCTGCGGAATAGATGAGGCGATAATCATCTTCACCAAAATTTTAATCACTCATTTATGAAAAGGAAATTACTACAACAGTTATCATCCGTGCTTTTGCTTCTTTGTCTTGGAGTGACGGCTTCCTTCGCGCAAACCACGTATACGGTGAACGCAGGAGGCGGAGCGGATTTCACAACGATCTCGGCTGCCGTGAGCGCTGCTTCCGGCGGAGATATTATTCTGGTTTCGGGAACGATAACCGGAGACGGGGTAGCGCCTAACGGTATTGTCATTGACAAAAACCTCTCGATCATCGGGCAGGGGGCGTCTTCTACCATTGTTGAAGCCAGCGCCATTGAATCGGATGCTGGAATTAACCGTCGCGTATTTACGATCAACGCGGGAGTTACGGCGACCATCAAAGATCTGACGGTTCGTCATGGTTATCTGAATACCGCTGTCAATTACGACGGAGGTGGCGGGATCAAGAACTCGGGTGTCCTTTATGTCGAAGGCTGTCTGATCACAAAGAATCACGTACACACGCAAAATTATCAGTTTGGTGGTGGTATTCTGAACGATGGTACGGGAAGTCTGACCATCGACAAAACGACGATTGAAGCCAATTCTTCCAGCGGTTGGGCCGGAGGTATTTGTCATGGGAACTATGGTGGTCCCGGACCACTGGTGCTGACAAACAGTACATTGACCAATAACAGCGCACCCGGAAGGGCAGGAGCTTTGTTGCTGATGATCTGTAGTCAGGCCAATCAGATTACGAATTGTACTTTCTACGGGAACAGTTCGGGAAGCTACGGTGTTCTCTTCAATGACCGTTCATCGGCAACCTACACCAACAACACTTTTGTAAATAACACATGTACCGGAGGTGGTGGAGCAATCTATCTGTACGCCGGAACAATGAATATGAAGAACAACCTGCTGGCAAACAATACAGAATCGGGAGGTACACCGAACGATTTCCGTTATCAGTCGGGAACAGTGAATGACAACGGAAATAACCTGATAGAATACAGTGCAAACTACACTTTTACAGGAACTGGTGATATCACTGGTGATCAGCCATCACTGAACGTGGCCGGTGCTCTTGCCAACAACGGTACATTTAACGGAACGCAGACGCTTGCCTTGACAAGTGGAAGTGTGGCAATTGATGCCGGAGGAAGCGGAATGAACGGAGCAGTAGCTGTGCCGTGTAAAGATCAGCGTAACTATTATGATACGGGCAGCAAGGATATTGGTGCATACGAATACAATGGTGCAACAGTGATTCCTTATGCAATTTCTATTGAAACTGATCCTGTGAGTCAGGCGGCATGTGCCGGAAACAATGTAAGCTTTACAGTTTCTTCCTCCAATGGTCTTTACTACCAATGGGTGAAGGATGGAATGGATATTCCAGGAGCAACTTCTGCAACGTTGACGTTGAACGGAATTACGCTTGCTTCCGCAGGTGATTACTATTGCCGTGTTTCGGATAACTGTGTGGCGAGCAACAGTGCTTCTGCCACATTAACAGTATATAGTACTACGGGATGTGCAGCACCATCTAACATTTTGTACATTGATCCGGCATCCTTTACCGGTACAATTTCACCTTCCACAAATATTTTTGTTTCAGGATGGTTACAGCCATTGAGTTGTACGGATGTTGAAGTATCTTATCTGGGAGTGGAGATTGACGCAGCTTCTTCGCCGTCAACAATTATTCTCGGTCTCTACGAAAATAATACACTGATCTATCAGACGAGTCCGCTCAGCGTAACTGGCGGTGTAGATGAGGTAGTTGGAGAAATGGTGCCAGCTGGAGTTTTGAATATGAACGCCGGTACGAGTTATAAGATCGGTATGATCAATGATACTCCTTCCGGATATGTATACCTGAAGACAAGTACTGCGCCGAATCATCTTGGTATTCAAGCTTTTTCAAACCTGAATTCCCTGTATACAACGACAACGACGTACCCTACCTTACCAGATCCGTATGCCTTCACAGGTGGTTGGGGATTCAATATTGCATTTAGAATAGATGGAGTGCCTGCTTCAAGCAACACAAGTTCAACAATTTCTCCTGTTGCATGTGTTTCATATACATCCCCTAGCGGAAATTATACATGGACATCAAGTGGCATGTATATGGATACGATTCCTAACGTTGGAGGTTGTGATAGCGTGATGACAATCAACCTCACGATCAATCAGCCATCAACCGGAACCGATGTAATTACCGCGTGTGATTCATATACATGGATCGATGGGAATACATACACTGCGTCGAACAATACGGCAACGTATACACTGACCAATGCAGCAGGTTGCGACTCAGTTGTAACGCTGGATTTGACAATTAACTATTCCAGTACAGGAACAGACGTGATCACGGCATGTGATTCATACACCTGGATTGATGGCAACACGTATACTGCGTCAAACAACACAGCGACGTATACATTAACCAATGCGGCGGGTTGTGATTCAGTAGTAACGTTGGATCTGACGATCAACTATCCAACGACAGGAACAGATATGGTAACCGCCTGCGATTCTTTTGTCTGGATTGATGGGAATACATACACTGCTTCGAACAACACGGCAATGTACACATTGACGAATGCTGCAGGTTGTGATTCAGTGGTGACACTCGACTTGACGATCAATAACAGCACTTACAGCACATTGACAGAGGAGGCTGTGGATAGCTTTACATTGAATGGACAGACATACACAACCAGTGGTACATATACCCAGGTAATGCAAAATGCTGCCGGATGTGATAGTGTCATTACACTGGTTCTTTCACTGGACTACACAGGGTTGGAAGAAGTGGAGAGCACAACGGTAAATGTTTATCCGAATCCATTCTCTAGCGAACTGAAAGTAACAACTTCAGCAGCCATTTCCAGTCACTTTATGGTGATCGATATGCAGGGTAGAGAAGTAATGAATGGGGAGATCAATGGTACGGAAACCATCATTGATATGAGCCACTTGGTTGAGGGGCCTTACATCCTTCAGTTGGAGGAGAGCCGACAGGCCGTCAGGATAATCAAAAATTAATATTCCTGCCTACAAATAAACTGGGCTCCGGTAAATTTACCGGAGCCCTTTTTGTGTATACAACAGGATGGGAGGCGGATCGATCAATCCTGCTGAATAAAACCAACAAAGCCCTCCATAAAGAAGGGCTTTGCAATATCGTTGGTCGGGAGAGCTTACTGTTTTAAGAACTGTGCTCGGGAAAGACCTCTGGAATGCCGGATCATCAGGAAATAAACTCCCGGTTCAAGATCAGATACATTAAAATGGTCCATGCCGATAGCTGCTTCAGCAACAACACGTCCACGCATATCATTGACATAGATTTGCTCGATATTATTGAGTTTATCCAGGCCTTTCATATGCAGTGTGCCGGAAACCGGGTTTGGATAAACCTGTACGAACGGATCGCCGAATTCATCCAGTCCTGTATAATTGATAGAAAGGTTGATGGTGATGACGCTATCACATCCGGCAGCATTCGGAATGGTATCCATATAGGTCCCGGATGTTGTGTAAACAGCGCCGCTTGGAGCAGTATACGAATCCAATGCGGTTTCATTGAGCGTGGATGTTGTAGAGGTATTGATCACAAGGTCAATCAGAATTGTGCTGTCGCAGCCAACAGAATTGGGGATAATGTCTGTATAGGTTCCTGACGTAGTGTAGGTGTTTCCTGCAGGTGAAAGATAGTTATCACAGACACTTTCGAAAATCGTTGAGTTGCTCGGTTGCAGAATCGTCAGGTTGATGTTGATGATACTGTCGCAACCAGCGGCATTCGGAATCGTGTCGGTATACACTCCTGAGTTGGTGTAGGTTTCGTCGCCGCTTGGGACCGTATAGCTTGAGCAAGTCGACATGTTAAAGGAAGAAGTAGTCGCTGGACAGACGTTACCCGTCACGTTGATTTCATCGAAAAGGAATCCATCGTTACCCCCTGCGAAGTAATAGTTATCGTATTGCTGGAAGCGAACAATGTAGGTGGAGGTAAACGACAGACCGTAAAGCGAATTCACACTATCCAGGTTCAGTGCAAAATGTGTCCAGGTAAGATCCGTATAACTGGCTCCGTTCAGATCCAGAATTTTGGTGAATGTGATTCCGTCGTCATCGGAGACAAAAATACCATCCTCAACTTCGGTTTCATCATTCCATTCGGCCCACCAGAAATCAAGGACGACATTGGTTTGTGAACTCAGGTTGAGGTGGAGGTCTGCTCTGTTCAGGTTATAGGTTCCACCGGTTCCGTAATCCATTCCAAGGAAGTAGTTGCCTGCATACGAGTAGGCTGTTTGCGAACTCCAGGTTAGCGTACCGGATTGAATGACCTCAATATTGACACCTGACTGAGTACTTACAGTTGTCCAGGATGCGTCGAGTGACCCTGATTCAAAACCAGTGTAATAAGGCAATGTGGCGTACGTTTGTCCCAACGAAAATTGCGGACAAAATACAAGACTCGACAAAGCGAGCACTAGCAAAGTAGTGGTAGTTTTCATGTAGTAGGGGCTTTTAGATTATTTCGGCACAAAGCTATCATTGTTTCGGATTCGGAAACGTCCATCGTGTTAATTTTCACACTTTTACACGTTTCAGTATGGGCGTGAGTTCTTCTCAGGCGTAATTGTGCAAAAAATCTTTAATAATTCGGCAGAAGCCATTCGGCCTGCCTGCATTATTATCCCTAATTTTGGGGCATCATAAAATTACTATGGAAAGCACAGTTAGTCAGGAAGCAACTCTCGAACAGGCGGTTGAGCTCGGCCTTCTCCCCGAAGAATTTGAAATGATCAAAGGGATCCTGGGAAGGACGCCCAATTTTACGGAAACAGCCGTGTATTCGGTGATGTGGTCGGAGCACTGCTCGTACAAGAATTCAATTTACTGGTTGAAACAACTCCCGAAAGAAGGACCACACATGTTGGTAAAGGCAGGAGAAGAAAATGCCGGCTTGGTGGATATTGGCGATGGACTAGGCTGTGTTTTCAAGATTGAATCGCATAATCACCCCAGTGCTCTTGAACCTTATCAGGGTGCGGCTACCGGGGTTGGGGGAATCAATCGTGATGTTTTCACGATGGGGGCCCGTCCGATTGCACAAATGAACTCGCTCCGTTTCGGAAACATTGAACGCGATCGCACCAAATGGCTTGTGAAAGGAGTGGTGAAAGGAATTGGTGATTACGGGAATGCCTTCGGAATTCCGATTGTGGGAGGTGAGGTGTTCTTTGACGATTCATACAATACCAACCCGCTTGTAAATGCTTTTTCGGCTGGAATTATGGATCCGAAGAAAGTGATCTCAGCGACTTCAGCCGGCCCTGGAAACCCCGTGTTTATCGTGGGGTCATCGACAGGAAAGGATGGAATTGCAGGAGCAGCTTTTGCTTCAAAGGATATTACGGAAGAATCAGCGCAGGACCTTCCGTCTGTACAGGTAGGAGACCCGTTTATGGAGAAACTTCTCCTGGAGGCAACAATGGAATTGGCTGAAACGGATGCCATTGTCGGTATGCAGGACATGGGGGCGGCAGGTATTACCTGTTCAACCTGTGAAATGAGTGCGGCAGGGGAGAATGTCGGAATGGACATCGATCTCGATAAAGTGCCGACACGTCAGGAAAACATGTTGCCATACGAAATCTTACTTTCCGAATCACAGGAACGAATGCTGGTAGTGGTTCAGAAAGGTCGCGAACAGGTCGTAAAAGACATTTTTGATAAATGGGACCTGCATGCCGAGCAAATCGGAGTAGTGACCGAAGGAGGTCGTATCCGTTACCGCATGAATGGCCAGTTAGTGGCTGATGTGCCTGCAGAATCACTCGTATTGGGTGGTGGTGCTCCGGTTTATCAGCGTGAATACAAAGAACCTGCGTACTACCAGGAATACAAGAAATTTGATATCAACTCGGTGGAGCAGCCGGATAACTTGAAGGAAGTAGCTTTCAGCCTGTTGCAACACCCGAATATTGCTTCCAAGAACTGGGTGACGGAACAATACGATTCCATGGTTGGAACGCGTACCATGACTACCAACCGACCTTCGGATGCGGGAATTGTGAATCTGAAAGGTTCGAACCGTGCGCTCGCGATGAGTGTGGATTGTAATTCACGATACGTCCATGCAGATCCGGAAATCGGAACGATGATCGCCGTGTCGGAAGCAGCGCGAAATATTACCTGCGCAGGAGGTGTTCCAAGTGCGATTACCAACTGTCTGAATTTTGGGAATCCCTACAATCCGGAATCCTACTGGCAGTTTGTCGGAGCCATCAAAGGAATGTCTGCAGCCTGCACGAAGTTTGAGACGCCGGTAACCGGTGGGAACGTTTCGTTCTACAATCAATCGGTGATCAATGGAGTGGAAGTGCCGGTATTCCCGACGCCTACCATCGGAATGATCGGGATTGTTGAGGATAAGGACAAGATCATGACCCTTGATTTCAAGAGCAAGGGAGATCTGATCTTTATCATCGGTAGTTCACATGATGATATTTCATCTTCGGAATACCTCGCATCTTACCATGGAATCAAGGCATCTCCGGCACCTTACTTCAATTTGGAGGAGGAATACCAGATGCAGAAAGCAGTGTATGATCTTATCCAGAACGGACTGATCAATGCTGCGCATGATGTGGCAGATGGAGGATTGTTCGTTACGCTTGTGGAAATGTCGCTTCCGCGTGAACTCGGCTTCGATATCGTAACAGATTCGGAAGTACGTGAAGATGCCTTCCTTTTCGGAGAAGGGCAGGGACGTGTGGTGGTTACCGTGAATGAGGATCAGGAAGATGAATTCCTTGAGCACATGATGCGTTCCGGTGTGAACTTCACATTGCTTGGCCATGTAACGAAAGGAAAGCTTATGGTGGACGAAGAGCATTTCGGGTTCATCACCGAGGCAAAGGCACTCTATAACGGTGCACTTGCGAAGCACATGGAAAATTAGTAGTTTAGAAAACGATAATTAACAGGGATGGAATATAATACAGCACGCGGAAAACTCCTGCTTCCGGAATACGGAAGAAACGTACAGAACATGATTGCTCATGCTATGGAGATCGCGGACAGAGAAGAGAGAAACAGAGCCGCACAGGCGATTATTGAAGTGATGGGACAGCTGAATCCACACCTGCGGGATGTGGACGATTACCGCCACAAATTGTGGGCACACCTGTTTATCATGTCGGATTTTCAGTTGGATGTCGATTCACCATATGAAATTCCAAATCGTGAGAGCCTTGAGCAAAAGCCGGAACTCATGCATTACCCGAAAAGCCGTATCAGATACGGACATTACGGGCAGTACTCCCAGAAAATCCTGGAATCGGCGAAAGACCTTAGCTCGGAGGAAGAGCGGGAATACCTGAAGTCGCGCATGGGGAACTTTATGAAAAAGCAATTCCTTACGCACAACAATACGGCTGTGGAGAATCATGTGATTGCCGACCAGTTGAGCGAATTGTCGGGAGGCTTGCTGAAGATCGAGAACCCGGATGAGGCCCTGACAAGTACCAATCAAATGCTGAAGTCATTGGGGATTCAGAATAACAACAACTCCAATCGCAGACCTAACAATCGCAAGAAACAGGTAAAAAAGAAATACAAAAAATAACGAATGGCTTCTTTCGAAATTCACGGCGGTAAGCCGCTTCAAGGTGAGTTAATCCCTCAGGGAGCAAAGAATGAGGCGCTGCAAGTCCTTTGTGCACCACTTCTCACTTCAGAAAAAGTAACCATTTCCAACATTCCGGACATTGTTGATGTCAATAAGCTGATCGGCCTGCTACAGGCGATGGGTGTTCGCATCGAAAAAGTGGAAAAAGGAACGTATATCTTCCAGGCGAAGGAGGTGAACCTGGAATACCTGAAAACCAAAGATTTTAAAGACCGTGCTTCTTCGTTGAGAGGTTCCGTGATGATCGTCGGACCATTGCTCGCCCGCTATGGAGTCGGTTACTTGCCGAAACCCGGAGGAGATAAGATCGGTCGTCGTCGTTTGGATACCCACTTCGACGGGATGATCAAACTCGGGGCAAAATTCAACTACGATGCCGGCGAGTTTTTCTATTCCGTAGAAGCGAAGAAACTCAAAGGAACCTACATTCACCTGGATGAAGCTTCCGTGACCGGAACAGCGAATATCATTATGGCGGCCGTGCTTGCGGACGGAGAGACAACGATCTACAATGCGGCCTGTGAACCTTACATTCAGCAATTGTGCAAGATGCTGAACGCCATGGGGGCAAAGATCTCAGGCGTTAGCTCGAATCTGTTGGTGATCAAAGGCGTGAAGTCCCTGAAAGGATGTTTCCACCGGATTCTTCCGGATATGATCGAGATCGGTTCGTTTATCGGTCTTGCAGCCATGACGCAGTCAGAGATTACGATCAAGGATGTGAGTTGGGAAAATCTGGGAATCATTCCAACGATCTTCCGCCGCCTCGGGATCAAGCTGGAACGTCGAGGAGACGATATCTATGTGCCGAAGCAGGAGCATTACGAGATCGAGAGCTTTATCGACGGTTCCATTATGACTATCGCCGACGCGCCCTGGCCAGGTTTTACACCGGATCTTCTTTCCATCGTGCTTGTGACAGCGATCCAGGCAAAGGGGAGTGTATTGATCCATCAGAAGATGTTCGAATCGCGTTTGTTCTTTGTCGACAAGCTGATTGATATGGGCGCGCAGATCATTTTGTGTGATCCGCACCGTGCTACGGTCATTGGACTTGATCGCCAGCAGGATCTTCGTGGTATTCAGATGACATCTCCGGATATTCGTGCCGGTGTAGCCCTCTTGATTGCTGCACTTTCAGCAAAAGGAAAGAGCGTGATCCATAACATCGAGCAAATTGATCGGGGCTATCAGGACATCGATATCCGTCTGAATAACCTCGGGGCGGATATCCGAAGGATCGGATAAGCGGAGTATTGTATTTTCACTACACAGGAATTATGTTGAAATCGATTGTACTTATTGTATTCGTGACGTGTGTTTCTATAACGACACAGGCACAGTTCAATTTTCAGAAAGTAACCGATTCCGAACAGTTTCATGGTGTGTGGCAGGTTTTGAGTAAGAAGGAGATGCCGCTGATCGCAGATGAGGATGCTCCGACCGGCTATATTCTTGTTTTCGGTGACGACATGAACTACCTGTCCGGCTATATCGATCCGGAAATGGGAGCCAGTATCGACCTGCAGTTTTCGTATGAATTTTCGGAAGGATTATTCGACTGCGTGATGATCGGAAGCAATTCGTTAGGGTATTACATGCAGAACGAAAACAGACCATTCAAGTTCAAACTGGAATTCACTCCAGATGGAAAATATTTAAAGCTGGTAAACGAAGAAAAAAGAGTATACGTTCTGGAGAGACCGGAAAATATGGACGCAATTCAATCCGAAGATTAGAGATATGTTGAAGCCACTTTTTTTCATCGCAACTACTGTATTGTTTTTAAGTGCTACTACTCCGAATGCACCGTCAAACGGATCGCAGGCACCGATGTTCGAACTGGAAAGAATCGACGGTAAGACTATTAAGCTCTCGAAGTTCAAAGGAAAGATGGTTCTGGTTGATTTCTGGGCGTCCTGGTGCGGTCCTTGTCGGAAAGAGAATCCAAATGTGGTTCAGGCGTACGCGAAGTACAACAAGGCGAAATTTGAGAACGGCAAAGGATTCGAGATCATCAGTGTTTCCCTGGATCGTGCGGAAGATGCCTGGAAAAAGGCAATTGAGCAGGACGGGCTTGTATGGAAAAATCACGGTTGGGATAAGACCGGAGCCGTTTCGAAACTTTACCGTGTTAGTTCAATTCCCAGTGCATTCCTGATTGACGGTGATGGTGTCATCATTGCAAGTGGAGGCGAATTGCGGGGGATGGGCTTGCACCTTGCCCTGGATAAGGCATTGAAAAAGTAAGTTTGGGATCGGCAATCTACGTATTGCTATCGTTTTGGGGTGGACATGCCTTTTTCGATAATCCCCTTCCCCCGGCACACAGAAGAATTCCTTTTTGAAAACGAAAATTCAATGAGCCTGTAAGGCTGAACAATCGCGTATTGTGGTTTTTCGCCAACAGAGTTCAGGGAAGTATTTCCGGTAAGAATTTCACCTCCCGCGGAAACAGGCCTTGCACCCTTAGGATTGCTCTCTTCCTGAAATGAAAACAGAATGAGTGTGGACAGGGCAAGGATAATATGTTTCATCATAACAAAAAAAATGATGCTACACCCCGGATGAAAATGACTACACCTCGTGGGTGTAGCTGTGATTGACTGGGTCGAAGGTAAGACATGTTTTTCCGAATTCGAGGGGCAAACTTCCCAGGTACCGTTTGACAGTTGTTTTGAATGGATTCCAGTTTCCCAACGTTTCATTGCTGATGTTCTTTTCCCGCGTAGTGATCCGGAGATTGTAATGGCTGTCACATGAATGAAACTGCTGTTGCTTCAAGGATTGAGATATGAGAAAGGGCTATTTGAATACGGATGTATTCCTGACGGGTAGAGACACGGTAGCGCCTCGCAGAGATGAATGATGGAGAAATGGGATAGCACCCTGCCCAGGGGACAAGGTGCTCAAAAAGTAATGCTACTTCTTGCTACCATTCGTGGATGACTCCTATCTCCAAACCAACACCATGGTGGAAACGTAAGTGCGATCCGTCAGCCAATACCTGACGTGCAAGATACCCTGAATAATTGGGGCCCAGACGTAAGTGTAATTGCTTGAATTTAACGTCCATTAGGTAACTGAGGCGTGCAAAGCCGTACATCCTGTCCAGTGTTGCGATGAAATTGTCATCGTCTGTGTGCAGCACTTTTTCACCGGAATCTCTTCCGTTGATATTCGAGATAAAACAACCACCAGCCGAGAAGGCAAGAGTTGGACTCAGAATGTATTCGGGGCCAAGCAACCGCATCGAAAGATTCATTCCGGCAGTACCGGTCCGGAGTCGGAAAGCAGTTTCACGGGTGCGGTAATTTT
>JBNKYR010000014.1:0-29690 GCA_050300995.1 Crocinitomicaceae bacterium
AATACATGTAGGCCAATTCCTGTATGTACCAGGTATTTTTCGGGTCAATGCTGGCAGCTTTAAGAATGTATTCCGATGATTTATCCGGATTGCCTCGCATTAATTCCAACTCAGAAAGCGCATAATATACTGCGTCATCATCCTGTCGAACCAGCAGGCATTGCTCCAGGCTTGCCACCGCTTCTTCAATTCGTCCCTTGGTCTTGAGGCGGATTCCTTCGTGAAAATGCTCAATGTAGGGGTAATCCTTTTTTCCAAAGCCACTTTGCTGCTGCACCATATCCTTCTTGGTTCCGCAGGCGACCGCCACGAAGAAAACAAGAATGATATGCACGAAAGATCTATTCATTCACCGAAGAGTAATCGCCCAGACTCAAATCACGGGCCAAACCATTGTATTGTGCATTCGAACCGATCATCGATCCGCCAAGTACTGCATTGCGGATTTCCGTATCATGCTGAATGATGGAATTGCTGATCACCGAATCGCTGATCTTCGAACCGGCACCGATCGAAACATGCGGCCCGATCACAGCATTGCGCAGCGTTACATTTTCACCGACAAAACACGGCTGAATGATTACGCTATTGTCCTTCTGTACCGAGGCGTGCACATTATCAATTCCGGCAGCCCACTCATTGTCGAGCACCTGAGCATTCGTTTCTACAGTCACTTTCTTGTTCCCGCAATCCATCCACTGATCCACCTGTCCGGTCTTGAACACCTTGCCTTTGGCCATCATTCCTTTGATGCCATCATTGATCTGGTACTCGCCGCCATTCACGATGTTGTTGTCGAGTACATATTGCAGTTCATCCTTCAACTCTCCTACTTCACGGAAGTAATAAATCCCGATCACCGCGAGATCGCTGACAAATTCTTTCGGTTTCTCCACCAACTCAACAATTTCCTGTCGTTCGTTGAGCTTGACTACACCATAAGCTTCAGGACGTTCAACCTGCTTCACCCAGATCACTGCATCCGCTGTCGGATCAAGATCAAATTCAGCCTGAATCAAGGTGTCGGCGTAGGCAATCACTGTTGGTCCCGAAAGTGATTCCTTCGCACACATGATTGCATGACCGGTTCCCAGAGGTTGATCCTGACGATAGATCGTTGCTTTGGCGTTCAATCCCTCTGCCAATTCGGTCAGGCTTTCCACCACATCATCCCCGAAAAAAGCCGGATCTCCTAAAATGAAAGCCACTTCTTCAATCGGTTGATTGACGACTTTCGCAATATCTTTTACCAGGCGATGAACGATCGGCTGACCTGCCACCGGTACCAGCGGTTTAGGTACCGTAAGCGTATGCGGTCGCAACCTGCTTCCTCTACCCGCCATTGGAACAATTATCTTCATTTACTGCTTTTTTGCCTGCTATTTCACTCCGGTGCTTCCGAAACCTCCTGCTCCTCGATCCGTTTCAGATAGCTCCTCCGTTTCCGTCCACTGAGCCTGCTCAACCTGTGCAAAAACCAATTGCGCGATCCGCTCACCATCGTTGATCACGAAGGGCTGATCAGAAAGATTGACCAGAATCACTCCAACTTCTCCACGGTAATCGGCATCAATGGTTCCCGGAGCATTCAGCACGGAGATTCCCTGTTTCAACGCCAATCCACTGCGCGGACGTACCTGGCATTCGTATCCCACAGGAATTTCCATGAAAAGCCCGGTTTTTACCAACGCTCGTTCAAGTGGTTTCAACTCAATCGGCTCATCCAGATTGGCACGAACGTCCATCCCGGCCGAAGCCATTGTTTCATAGGAAGGTAATGCGTGTCGGGAGCGGTTTATGACTTTAACTTGCATGCCTGGTTTTTAAGCTATCAAATTTAATGAAATCCAGTGCGCTGACCGCGCGAAACACCGCCGAAATCCGAGAAGTTACTAACGTTAATCCGTTAATTGTTTGGCAGTATTCGGTTTTTCAATGAACCACACCACAAAAACATACAGGAGGATCATTCCGTTGTGGAAAACGAACTTTCGCAAGGTCATTTGATACGGGTCGAGGTCTACCAGCCAGGCAATACAAAACATCACCAATGCCAGGCCCAGGTATAGCCCGAATTTCCGGAGATTGTAGCGAATCGGATAAAATTTCTGCCCCAGGAGATACGACGCGACCATCTGTGCTGCGTAAACGAGCAACGTGGCCCAGGCGGATGCCATGTAACCGTACGCCGGAATAAAGATCAGGTTGACCAACAAGGTCAAAGCTGCACCACCGATGGCAATGTAGGCTCCGAAACGTGTTTGTCCGCTGAGCTTGTACCAGATCGACTGGTTATAATAAATCCCCAGAAAAACATTTGCCAGCAAAAGGATCGGAACCACATGTAAACCGACCCAATAATCTTCATTCCGAATGAAGTATTTGAAAATATCAATGTTTAACGCAACCCCAAGAAAAACCACACATACAGCCGCCACAAAGTAATTCATGATCCGGACGTACAACTTGTTCGGATTCTCGTTTTTAGCATGCGAAAAGAAGAACGGTTCGGCAGCATATCGATACGCCTGCAGAAAAATAGTCACGATCATCGCAAGTTTGTAACAGGCACTGTAGACCCCGACCTGTGTGAGTGCGTACTCATTCGTTCGTCCGGAATTCTCCAGCAAAGGTTTCATGATGACGCGATCCAGTGTTTCATTAACAATCCCGGCAAATCCCGCTATCACCAACGGAAAGGAGTACCTCATCATTTCTACGGCCAGTTCTCTGTTGTACACCCACTTGATCTTCAGAAAATCCTTATACGTACCGAACAACTTTACCGACGAAGCCAGTATGTTGGCCACCAGAATCAGGAAAATGGCCTGCATAGGACCTCCCGAATCGAACAGCACGTAAATGATGATCAGATTCAGTCCGATATTCACCGCAATCGCTGTAAAATGGATCAGCGAAAACTGTTTCGCTTTATTCTCTGCCCTGAGTTTCGCCATGGGCAATGCCGTAATCGCATCGATGGTGACAACAAGTCCCAGCGCAACAATAAATTCGGGGTGTTCCGCATACCCCAGAAAACCGGCTATGCTCTTGCTGAAGATCCCGATCAGCAAAAAGAAAAGTGCGCTGAAGCCAAAAACCGTCAGGAAACTATTCCGGAAAACTTCTTCCTTGTTCTCCTTTTGGTTGATGTAGCGAAAGAATGCCGTTTCCATCCCCAACGGAAGCAACACAATCAAAAAGGCTACCCATGCGTACAATTCCGAGAGCACCCCATATTCAGAAGGCTTGAATGCCGCATCACTTGTATAGAGTGGCACCAGAAAATAATTGAGCAGTCTACCGACAATCGTCGGCAAACCATAAATGGCAGTTTGCCCAACTAAACTCCTGATCGAACTCAAATTAACTTCTGAAGTTTGGCTTACGTTTTTCGAGGAACGCAGTGGTTCCTTCCTGGAAATCAGCTGTACCAAAGCACTTGCCGAATTCTTCAATCTCTACTTCGTAACCATTTACACCATCATCAAAATTCGCATTGATGGCCCGAATAGCAGAAGCAATCGCCGTTCCGGAATTTTTCAGGATCTTTCCGGCAATTTCCTCTGCCTTTTCCATCAATTGCTCCGGTTCAACCACGTGGTTCACCAGTCCCCATTGAAGTGCTTCATCCGCATTGATCATTCCGGCAGTAAATACCATTTCGGAAGCCTTGCCACGACCCACCAGTTGGGTCAATCGCTGCGTCCCTCCGTACCCGGGAATAACACCAAGACTAACTTCAGGAAGTCCCATACGGGCATTCGAAGAAGCCACACGAATATGCGAACACATCGCCAGCTCAAGTCCTCCTCCCAGTGCAAAGCCATTGACCGCAGCAATCACCGGGGTTGAAAGCTGTTCAATGAACGTAAACAGTGTTTTCTGACCATTTGCAGCCAACTCTCCGCCCTGAGCGATGTTAAAATGTGCAAATTCCTTGATGTCAGCACCTGCCACAAATGATTTTTCACCGGATCCGGTAAGGATGATCACTCCTGTTCCCGGATCTTCATCGGCAGCTTTTAACGCTGTGTGCAGTTCCTGAATCGTTTCCTTGTTCAACGCATTTAACTGTGATGGCCGATTGATGGTAATAACCTGAATCTGCCCTTTATTTTCGGTGATAATCGTGTTGTACATTCGTTCTGAAATTTGAGGATAAATATACTGTTTACAATTGAGATAAGACTGCTCCCGAATCGCTGCCATTTGATCCTCGCACGGCACAATTTTCCTATTTTTGATCATGCAACGTCCCCGACGACTTCTGGCTTTTTGCCTTCATCCCGTGGTACTTTTCGCCTTCCTACTGATCGGCTATGGAACCTACCAGGGATTGTCCGTAAAGCCTTCGGCTATAATACGTTCGGACGGACGCGGATATTATGCCTACCTGCCGGCTTTTTGTTTTTTTTATGATTCAGGATTTGATGCTTCCCTGAAGGCCGAACAGAACTATCGCGGACCGGATGCACCACTCTACCTGATGCGTCGGGACGGAAAAATGGTCAACAAGTATTTTCCCGGTGTGGCCGTGCTTCAGGCGCCCTTTTTCGGATTGGCTACGCTCTTCTCGACGATCGCGGGAGAACCGCTGACTGGCTATTCGGATACCTACAGCTATTTCTTTCTGATCGGTGGATTGTGCTATGCATTGCTCGGACTCTGGTTCTTTTACGCAGTGCTTTGCAAGCTTTTCCCGGAACAACGGCCCCTGATTTCATGGTTGATACCGCTACTTTACGTGGCCACACCACTGCTTTTTTACACTACGCATGCACCGGGTTTCAGTCATGTTTATTCCTTTTTCCTGTTTGGATGGATGGCATGGCAACTGCTTCGAACGAAGGAAAATCCAACCCTTCGACGCTTCCTTTTTCTTGGAGTCAACCTTGCACTGATTGCCCTTGTTCGTCCCACAAACCTGTTGGTAGTTCTGGCAATTCCTCTCTTGTTCCAAAACAAGGAAGCCACCATCTCTTTCTTTGTTTTGCTGTTCGCGAACAAGGCTCGTTTTCTACGCTGGGGAATCTTCGGTTTTCTCCCGGTAATTTTCATTCAGTTGTTCCTCTGGAAATGGGAATCGGGACACTGGTTGGTTTGGTCGTACAGTGGCGAAGGGTTTCGATGGTTTCATCCTCACTTGTGGGAGACTTTGTTTTCCTTCCGCATCGGATTTCTGGTTCACTCTCCCGTCATGTTACTGGTTTTGGCCGGATTTGTTCTTTGGTTTCGCAAGAACCGCTTCGTTGCAGGATGGTGGCTTTTTTACCAGTTGGTTCTCAGCTATGTGATCTCGGCCTGGTGGTGTTGGGATTATGAATCGGCATTTGGGAACCGACCATTTACCGAACACCTGATCTTCCTGTTGTTACCACTTATTCCATTGATCACCCGCTACTACCGACCAGCGATACTGATAATCTCACTTTTTGCAGTCATCGGGATCATTCGCCTTTGGTCATACGACAGCGGATACATGACCAATCAGCGATTTACGGCCAACAACTACTTCCGCAGCCTTGCTGTCTGGAACAGTCGGAACTTTGATCGCTGGCATTTCACGCGCTCGTGCCGACCTTATGGCCACCAGACCGAATCAAAAGTGCTGTTTGCATCATCGTCGGAGATCAATGCGGAAGGCACAGAATTCCTGTGTAACGGGGAGACCAGTATATCCTCGGACCCCACTGTTCGGTATTATTACCGGGTATCAATGGAGAAAAAGATCAACGACGCTCCCCTCCGCGAAGTTTACCTGGTCGTTGACGCCTGGAACAGTGCTTCCGGTCAGCGTTACTATTACGCTACCGAGCTGGTGAACGACCGCCTGGAAGGTCAGCAAAACTGGGCTCCGATTATGCTGGAAGGGATTGTGCACGATAACCTCGGCGAATACGATCACCTGAAGATCTATGTCTGGAACCTTGAAAAACAATCCTTTTCCCTTCGAAAGGTCAATGTAGAATTGTTGAGCTACAAGAGCTAAGACTTGCGTAAACGCTTGTAAAGCTTGATCAGGATCATCAACCCAATGGCCACTGCAAAAAAGGCTACCGTACCCCAGATCCAGTTGAGTTCATTCTTCAACGTCACCAGAAAAACAATCGCCACAAGCGCAAGGGTAGCCACTTCATTCCACAGGCGAAGTCCCCCTGATTTCCAGCGAAAACGGCCCTTCCCCATTTCCAGCATGATCTTCTGGCAAACGAAATGATAAATGAGCAACATTCCGACAAAGCCCAGTTTAAGGTGCATCCAACCGGCCTGAAGGTAATAGGTCGGATTCTGCACGATCATCCATGTGCCGAAAACAATGGTCAGGATCATGGCCGGCGTTGTAATGATCCACCACAATCGTTTTTCCATGATGATGAACTGATCGGAAAGAATGCTTCTCGCTGGTTCCTCTTTGGACTGCGCTTCTGTGTGGTAAACAAAAAGGCGGACAATATAGAAGAGCCCGGCAAACCAGCTAACGACGAAAATGATGTGCAGGGCCTTGACTGTATTGAAATCCATGTCGTAAAGATAGAGAGATTCGGAATCTGAAAGCAGAAATAGAACCACAAGCTGATGATTAAGCCGTGATCAGCGATTGATTTGCAACCATTTCCGGCTAACAAGAAATAGCTTTTTTGCTGATCTGGGTCATTTTTAAGTCCCTGATTTCCCAGTAATTTTGACATACTAATTTGAAATTTCTCTGTTATGAAAAGAACCTACTTATCACTCGCAGGAATGTTACTGATGACTTTCGCAGGCATCGGACAATCCGGTAATTTTGAACATTTGTTTCCTTCCATGCCTGAGTATGTGAAGCAGAACGAATTTGGTATTAAAAATCTTGCTCTCAACCTGAGCAAAGCCAACAACAGCTATGATCATCCGATCCAAATCGAAAAGTACAATGTAGATCTTCTGCTGAATGAAACTCTTGACGAAGTTCAGAATTTCACTTATTCCGCCGGTGGAGAACTGCGCTCACTGATCCATCTGGATGGTACCATGACGAACGACGAACGAATCACCTTCAACTGGACCTCTTTTGGCGAGATCAGTTCTATGATCCACGAACAATGGAACGGATGGGGATGGGATTTCAACTATCGGAGCATTTACAATTATAATAGTGCCCAACTGCTCGAAAGTATGATTTACGAGAGCTACAACGGAACTGATTGGGAATTCGACTATGGGTACCAAATGCTCTACCTCGGCGGCACCAGTACACCTTCATTGGTGATTGGATCCGCTTCCGACGACAACGTAAACTGGCAGGAAGAAGTGAAAATTTATTATACCTATTCCGGAAGCACACCTCAAAGTGTGGAAATCGTTGTCTATGACAACAACTATCTCCAGTGGGTACAGGAAGAAAAATGGGAAATTTCCAACTGGGGACCTGGGGCTTTCTACCCTGATTTCATCATGAACGAACGCATGGGGCAACGGAATATCACAGACAATGTGATCGGTAAATGGAATTCCATGAGTTTCTATCCGGCCGATTTCATTTACTACAGTTCGTATGATTACAACGCCGGAGTTTACACATTTCAAGGGTCTATCGAGAGCACATACGACGGATCCAACAACCGGACAGAATTCCTTGTGAGTGAGTACAATGGATCCACATATGACATTGCTTCACGTTATACGATGACATACGATCCTTGCTACGGATACAAAAGCGGTTTATCCGAAGATTATGTCTCACCCGGGGTATGGACCATTAATTCAGGAGTTCGCTTTGATGGAACAACTGTTCCGTATGCAAGTTCATGTTACGTAACCGATTACAAGTACTACTCAAGTTTCAGTGATCTGGAACCGAATGGAATTTACGAACGCCACTGGATCATTACGCAAGCGACGGATTTGAATACGGAAGATTTGGATGAAGATGCAACATTGAACCTCTACCCGAACCCTGTTGAACAGGTACTGAACATTTCAGTGGAAGGGATCAACGGAGCCGCATCTCTGGAAATTGTTGGGCTGGATGGTAAATCTGTCCGAACAATTGCACTGACTTCTTCCGAAGAAGCCATTAATGTGGAAGAACTGCCTGCAGGTGTTTACCTCGCACGTATTGTAGCGAACGGTGAAGCAACTGTTGAACGTTTTGTTAAAAGGTAAAACCGTGTAAATAAAACAAAGAGCGGGGGATCATTCTCCCGCTTTTTTTTTGTGCCCCAAAAATCAAAGAAGGACCTTCATCAGGGTGCTGACACCGGTTAGCATGACCAGAATCAATACGATCCTTCTGAAGCGCTCTTCGGATACTCTTTCCAGTATCCATTTCCCGACCCATGTTCCGACGATACTCACAACTACCAACGGTGGGATCAGGTAAAGATCATGCGAATGTACATAACCATTGGTCCAGTAAACCACACTTCGACTGGCATCAACCCCGAGATCGATCACGGCAGAAGTTGCAATGAAAACCTGCGTTGGTAATCCGAAAGCGGTCAATGTAATCCCGCGAATGGCACCACCTGTACCAATCAAGCCGGCGATTCCTCCGGACAGCGTTCCCCCGATAAGGGAATTACGAATGTTTGGCTTGACCCTGATCTCCTGAAAAATCAGAAACACCACACCGATGACCAACAGAAACGCCGCAAGAAAGATCTCCAGACTTTCCGATATCACATACTGACTGAAATATGCTCCGATCAGCACACTGATCACGGCAGGAACACCCAGGGAAAGTATGAGTTTCCTGTCGAACCCTTTCCTGAACATGGCAATTTTGGTCACATTACTGGACAGATGAAACAAGGCCGTTACGCCCAGCGCCGAATGAAAGTCGAGAAAAAAACCAGCCAGTGGCACAAAGAACAGCGAAGAACCAAAGCCACCAACGGTTCCCAATATTTCCGCCAGAAGAGCAAGCGCCAGAAAGAGAAATAAATAATCGAGCATTTGATCGGTCTTCTGCAAGGGTACGAATTTTCGGCGGATCATAATGACACATTCGTTCCACGACCTGTTTTTATTCCGGTTGGATTTTCTTGCACCCACGAATTCACTATCTTTGCGCTCTTCATAAAGCATAATGTATGAGCGCACCTGAACTTTCGGAACTTGAGATTCAGCGTCGGGAAAAACTCGACAAGCTGAGAGCCATGGGCATTGATCCCTATCCGGCTGCATTGTACCCTGTGACCGACCTGGCCGCAGACCTCAAAGCCAATTTCTCGGAAGATAAAGAGGTTTGTATCGCCGGACGAATGATGTCGCGACGTTTGATGGGAAAGGCTTCCTTTTCCGAGTTGCAGGATTCTTCGGGACGCATCCAGATCTACATCAACCGTGATGAACTGTGTCCGGGAGAAGACAAATCGTTCTACAATGATGTGTTCAAACACTTACTCGATCTGGGAGATTTCATCGGAATCAAAGGTTCGATCTTTAAAACACAGGTTGGCGAGATCTCGGTGAATGTGAAAGAAATCACTTTGCTGAGTAAGTCACTAAAACCATTGCCTTTGCCGAAAACAGATGCGGAGGGAAATGTACACGATGCTTTCACTGATCCCGAACTTCGCTATCGTCAGCGTTATGCCGATCTGGTTGTCAATCCACATGTGAAGGAAGTATTCATGAAGCGTACAAAATTGTTCAAAGCAATGCGTACATTTTTTGATGATGCAGGATACCTTGAAGTGGAAACACCAGTGTTGCAAGCAATCCCGGGGGGAGCTGCAGCGAAGCCATTCATTACGCACCACAATGCACTGGACATTCCGTTCTATCTGCGCATTGCCAACGAATTATACCTCAAGCGACTGATCGTTGGTGGTTTCGATGGTGTTTACGAATTCTCCAAAAACTTCCGCAACGAAGGAATGGACCGTACGCACAATCCGGAATTTACCGCCATGGAAATTTACGTGGCTTACAAGGATTACAACTGGATGATGGACTTTACCGAGCGTCTGCTGGAGTACTGCGCACTGGCGGTCAACGGTACTACCGAGGCTACTTTTGGTGAACACACGATCAACTTCAAGGCACCTTACAAGCGTGTGACAATGCGCCAGGCGATCATTGATTTCACCGGTTTTGACATCAAAGGAAAAACCGAAGATGAGTTGCGTGCGGCCTGCCACGAAATGGGTATCGAAACAGATCCATCGATGGGCGTTGGTAAACTGATCGACGAGATGTTCGGTGAAAAATGCGAAGGCAATTATATCCAACCGACGTTCATTATTGATTACCCGAAAGAAATGTCGCCACTCTGCAAAGAGCACCGTCATGATTCTTCATTGACCGAACGCTTTGAGTTGATGGTTTGCGGTAAAGAAGTGGCCAATGCCTATTCGGAGCTCAATGATCCGATCGATCAGCGTGAACGCTTTGAAGACCAGTTGCAACTTTCCGAAAAAGGAGACGATGAGGCCATGTTCATCGATCAGGATTTCCTGCGCGCCCTGGAATACGGGATGCCTCCGACCTCCGGTCTGGGAATCGGAATGGACCGTCTGATCATGTTCCTGACAAACAACCCTGCTATCCAGGAAGTACTCTTCTTCCCGCAAATGAAGCCGGAAAAATGGGAGGAAAAACGTGGACCGGAACTGGCAGACAATGAAAAACTCATTTTCGATATTCTGTCCAAAGAAGGCACCATGAATCTCGAAACGCTGAAGGAAGCTACCGGTCTTTCCAACAAACAATGGGATAAAGGGATCAAAGGGCTGACCCGGCACAACCTTGCCAAAGTTTCGAAAACGGATGAGGGATTATTGGTTGATTTAATCTAGATCTTTCTTTTTTCGCGTTCTTTTTTACCCCTGACATGATCTGACATAAGGCTGTCCTAGTTTTGCCTTATAAACACAAAATAATTATGTCATGGAAATGAAAAAAGATGCAATCAACTGGTTTGAAATCCCTGTAATTGATTTCGAAAGAGCACGTACATTTTACTCAGCAGTACTGGGCTCGGAAGTACAGGATCATCCGATGCCGGATCCGAATGTGAAGTATGGAATTCTGCCTTACGAGCCACAACAATCGGTAGGAGGTGCCATTATGGTCATGGATGGATTCAAGCCGTCTGCTGAAGGCGTTGTAATCTACCTGAACGGAGGAGATGACCTGAGTGAACCGCTGTCGCGTGTTGAAGCTGCCGGTGGAAAGGTGCTGATCCCGAAAACAGGGATCGGAGAAAATGGATTCATGGCTCATTTCATGGACACGGAAGGAAATCGTATCGCTATTCACTCGATGAACTAATTCCTTTACAAGATAGCGGACCTCTTTGGGTTCGCTATCTTTGTTTTATGTCACAGCTTCCGAGACTCATATCGATCCTAACCCTATTACGATCCAGAAGGTTGTTAACTGCAACCGAACTCGCGGAACGTTTCGATGTGAGCATTCGTACCATTTACCGCGACATTCGCAAGCTGGAGGAAGCAGGCGTACCGGTAATCACCATTGATGGGCGTGGTTACAGTCTCATGGACGGGTATCGTATTGCACCTGTACAGTTTACGGAGAAGGAAGCCAATGCTCTGATCACCGCACAACAACTTGTAAAACGCACACAGGATAGCTCCTTCATTCATGATTTTGACGAGGCGATGACAAAGATCAAGTCGGTTTTTCAATCCTCTATTCAGGCCAAAAGTGAAATCCTGAGTGAGAAGATCCACGTTTTCGACTCCTATTATGAAGACCTTTCCAGCAATGCCCTGTCTGAAATCCAACTGGCAATTACCAACCTTCGGTTCATGGAGATCAACTACCGGAAAGCCGGTGACACGGAAATTTCTTTTCGCAAGGTTGAACCTTACACCCTGATTTCCAACCATCGGAAGTGGATCCTGATTGCCTGGTGTTATCTCCGCAACTCGTATCGCTCGTTTCGCATCGATCGGATCGTTCATTTTCAAATCCTCCAGGAAACATTTGAGGATCGCAAGTTCAGCCTTCAGGAATACTTCAAACAAAATCCGCTTCCCGAGGACAAACGTCCACACGGCTATGAATAGGCCCTAACGAAGATTAAGCGTCGGTTGCTGCAAGCCCATTTTCAATTGAAGCACCTCACGTGGCGTTCGATGCGCATAGCGCTTGGTTTCCCGGATAAAATGCATCTGATCAAAATATCCCAGATCATACGCAATGTCAGACAACTTCGTGTAATCGGAACTCATCGCCAACACACTCCTGTGAAATCGGTACATCCCTGCATATTTCTTTGGTGGAAGTCCGACACATTGTTTGAATTTGCGTTCAATGGTCTTCATCGACAAACCTACCTCCTCTGCAAAGTCAAGAATGGACAGGTTTCCACCAGTGAGCTCTATCCGTTCCAGCAGTTCATCAACAATCACTTCCGTCCTTCCCTCACTGAGCTTATTTTTGAAAAACTGCATGATCAACGGAACCAGATTTGCTGCTGGCACACCGGAAGAAAGCTGTTTGAGGACCAGGGTTTCCAGGTCGATGATCTCCTTCCCAAAAACAACCTGCAAAGGTGCAGAAACATCAATCAACTCTGTCGCGTCCACCGAAGTAAAGGGGTAAATACCGCCAGGCTTAAAACGTACTGCTACCATTAATGGTGAAGATATCCGAATCTTCTGAGGTTGCGTTTTCAATCCGGCCAAATGAGACTGCAAACGCTCGAAGATCCTTCCTCCGAACTTCGTCCGCTCAATGGTTCCCTGCATAAATACCAATTCAACTGTATTATCCGGAATGATGAAATGTTCGGTATTGTCAACCTGCATTCCGAACCATATACAATCAATGTATGGGGCCAATTCACTGCACACTTTGTATTCTCTGTAATCCCACATGATAAGTTCGTTTCTTTCTTCAAGAATACGTCCGAACCATTTGATTATGAGTCCAATTGTGACAACAGGAAATAAAGTTGTATGAGTTGTTCGCTATAGCTTACAGCTTGATGAGCGGTCAAAGCACAAGATCTGTACACGGATCTCTCTCGGTGCATACCCTCGTAACGCGCTGATCGCCGATCTGAACGTGAAGAATGTTTTCCTGCGCCGGAAGTACACCCAAAAAAACGCGGTTACAAATGGTAATTTGCGGACTGTCTGAATAGGAATACTCCACAAATACCTTCAGATAATTACCTTCGATCTTATGCCCGACCCACTCACCTTTTAAGGGGCCTGCTGCGGTTTCAAGTTCCAGAAGTGGTTCCAGGAATTCCTGCACTTCATCGGCTGCCTCTTTTTCACGAATGTCGAAATACAACAGGCCGTTCTTTTGCCGGATTTGTTCCTCTGCTTCATTTGCAAACACCTGAAGTGTGTACTGGATCTTCCGTTCTTCCTTCTGCACTACGACCTCACTTACGCTGACATGATGTCCATGAAGGTACAAGGCCATCAACGCGACACCAAGTACACTAGTCATTGTTCGCCTTTTTCATATCATCGAATTCCGAAGATTCCTCCAGTCGCGGGAAAACATTGTTCTCTAAATCACAATCTGCTGTGAGCAGATGCGGATCAATGGCAACGGCAGCCAATGGCTTTTCAAAACTCAGTACTTTGTATGCCTTTTCCTCATTGTATCGCCAGACCTCTGCCGGAATCTGAAGAGAAGAAGTCGTTCCGTCTTCAAAAGTAAACTCGAGCACGATGGGCATTACCAATCCACCGAGATTGCTGAAGTTCATTTGGTAGTAATGCCGTTTTTCCATTTTTCCGTATACCTCATCGTAGTCAATACGATTCCGGAACTCACCGTAATAGAACTCGGGCGACTCGATCAACTTGACTTTGTGCGTCTGAATATCCAGGGAAGTATCCGTCACGGAAACGTAATGATCGGCCACCATTCCTTTCGGTAAGATGTCATAGTGGATCACCGTGTCGATGGAAATATCCACATAGTCGACTGAGTAGAACCAGCCACGCCAGAACCAGTCGAGATCAATCCCCGAAGCGTCTTCCATCGTACGGAAAAAATCTGCTGGTTTCGGATGCTTGAAAGCCCAGCGTTCCGCATAGGTTTTAAACGCCTGATCAAAGAGTTTTTCACCCAATACCACATTTCTCAGAATATTCAGGCTGGCTGCCGGTTTGCTGTAGGCATTGTATCCCAATTGAGCCACTTGTTCAGGGTTGGTCATCATTGGACGAATATACCTTTTGTCACCTTTCATGTATGGTACCACCAGGTGCGCAGGGCCCCGATCATGCGGGAAATTCTCATAATTTTCCTCCTTGGTCAGGTATTCCAGAAAACTGTTGATCCCTTCATCCATCCAGGCCCACTGACGCTCGTCCGAATTCACGATCATCGGGAAAAAGTTATGCCCGACCTCGTGGATTACCACACCGATCATGTCGTATTTAACACCATCCGAATATGTCCCATCCGGTGCCGGTCTTCCGAGGTTAAAACAAATCATCGGATATTCCATACCTATGGACGCCGCATGGATCGAATTGGCCACCGGATACGGGAAATCAATGGTGAATTTCGAATAGGTTCGCAAAGTGTTCACCACAGCGCGCGTCGATTCCATTTCCCAAAGCGGATTACCTTCCTTCGGATAGAAAGACATTGCCATTACCTTTTTGTTTTTCAACTGAACTGCCTGCGCATCCCAGATGAATTTGCGTGAGGCCGCAAAAGCAAAATCACGGACATTGCTCGCCTTAAAGGACCAGGTCTTCTTTTCCTGACTTCTGCTCTTTTCATTGGCTCGCGCTTCCTCCTCTGTGATTATCAGCACGGGCTTTTCCATGGACATTCGTGCATTTTCCAAACGCCGGATCTGCTCGGAAGTCAGTACTTTCTTCGCATTCTGCAATTCCCCGGTCGCCGCAACAACCATATCCGACGGAAGTGTGATCTCTACATCGAAATCTCCGAAAGTCAGTGCGAATTCACCACTTCCAAGGAATTGTTTATGTTGCCAGCCGTTAAAATCATCGTAAACGGCCATTCTCGGATAGAACTGGGCAATGGTATACAGGTAATTCTTGTCTTCCGGGAAATACTCATAACCGCTGCGACCGTGTTCTTCCATCCTGTCGTTCAGATTGTACCACCACTCAAGATGAAAAGAGAATTCACCTTTCGGTTGCAAGGCCTCCTTCAGGTCAATGCGCATCATTGTGCCCACGATCGTGTAGCTCAACTCCCTTCCTGAAGCATCGGTGACTTTGGTCAAATGCAAACCGCCATCCGTAGTGGTCAGATAGGTATTCATGACGATACCCATCGTACTCACCGAATCACCGAACATAATATTCCTCGTTAGCTGTCTATCGGCCGATTTTTTCCGGATATTCTGATCCAACTGCAACCATAGATACGAAAGTGGCTGCGGTGAATGGTTGTGATACGTCACGTCTTCGGATCCCGTAATTCGCTGATCGGCATCGTTCAGTTCTACTTTGATCGTGTAATCTGCCTGTTGCTGCCAGTATGAAGGACCCGGGGCTCCGTCTCCGGAACGGTAGACATTCGGTGTAGGTATCAACTGGTCAATTTGTTCAAATTTTCCCTGCCACACATATTCCTGTTGTGCGCAAACAACAGACGTCATCAGGCCTGTCAGAACTATCAATACGATTCGCATGGTAATACTATTCTTATTCATGTACGCCAAAACTACCGGTATGACTCCTAAGGAAATAGTACAAATTCGACAATCGCATTGTCCATTTTGTACTATTCTCCAGGAATTCAGGCCCTTAATTTTGGCACTATGAGAACCGCGCATTTCCTTACCGTACTGCTGATCATTGCAAACAATCATTCGTCCATGGCACAGAATTCCAAAGCGCTCAAAGTCTACCAACAATACATCGAAACAGTCGGGGATCTCGCGCATTGGGAAACACTTCAATCGTGGGAACGCACTTCGACCCGAAAGGACGGGTTAAGGGTTACCTCAATTGCCAAAAAACCGGATCAGTTCCAACTGATATTTCAATGGGATCAGAACAAAGTGATCAAATCTTATGACGGTCAAAACGGCTGGCTTGAAAGAAATGGAGTCTATACAGCCATGCGTCCCGGAGAAGAAATTGAAATGGCCGAAGAACCGGAATTCTATGAGGACCTTGTATCTGCTCACGAAATGGGGTACGAACTGCATTACGAGGGAATGGAAAAGCTTGGGAAAGTCAAATGCGATAAACTACGCATGACCAAATCCGATCACGACGAACAATGGTACTGGATCAACCGGAAAACGCACATGCTGGAAATGGTTGGTGAATTCTCCGAAGACCCGGCCCACGATGGTATCTTCTATACAACCCGTTTTGAAGACTACCGGAACGTTGACGGATTTCTGATCCCTTTTACGGAACACCTCATCCGGAACGGAACAGATACCACCTCTATCTATTACAGTACCATGCACGTGAATCCAGGGCCGGAGGATAGATTTTTCCGCTACGAGCCGGATAACGCTGCAAACCTGATCCGCTGGATGAAGGATGAATTTGCAGAAAAAGTACCCAAAGCATACACTTTTGTGCAGGAAACAGTCCACTTTCATGGAGAAGATCCTGATACAAATACCTGGTATGAAGCCATCCTGTTTCCCGACAAATTCCGCATTGACTTTGGCGATCCTGCGAACGGGTTCTGCAACCTTACCGTCGGTGATACGATGTACGCCTTCCGAAAACACAAGCACGTGGCAAGTATCTACGAACCTCAGCTATTCCTGCTACTGGAGGGGGGCATCTACCACCTGAGCCCGGAAAAAGTAATGCGACGCCTACCGGTATTTGGAATCGACACAACTGCATTCCGGATTTCCTCCCGGGAGGGAGAACAAATTGCAATACTCGGGAATCCCGAACATGATTCCCTGAATACAGTTGTTACCATCAGCTGTCGTCATGGAAACCTCATTGCACAATCCGAGATCCTGGAAGATGGACAGAAACTGGAAACAAATGTCATCCGAACAAAATTGTACGGTGACTATTGCATCCCCGAACAAATCGAATTCTACCTCAACGAAAAGCTCGTTCAAATCGAATATTACCGGGAGGTAGACATCACACCCGAAATTCCGGAATCACTTTTCAACCCGCACAAAGCCTATGAAAAACACTGGTATTCAAACTAATTCCGTCCTAATGCGCATCGCTGCGATCCTGGCAATCCCGATCATTGTTATCTCCTCCTGCGGGGAAACAAACAGATCCGTCGTTCCTTCCGGGAATTCCGTGAAAGAAGACTCACTTGCCATTCTTCAGAATTTTGAAAAGCAGGAACTCTGCTGGAATAGTCAGGACCTGATTTGTTATATGGAAGCTTACGACAGTTCGGAAACCATTCAAACAATTTCCAGGGCCGGGATCGAAAAAGGATATTCGGCCATCCTTGCAAGCTATCAACGCTATTTCCCTCCTGAACACATGGGAAAGTTACACTTTGACCAAATGGACCTGAAAAGGCTGTCCGATTCCTTTTACTACGTAGTTGGTCGTTTTAACCTGCGTTACGCGGTTCCCGATACAGTTTTCCAGGGATGGTTTTCGGTGCTCATGGAAAAGAAAAACGACAAGTGGTGCATCATCAGCGACCACTCTTCATAGATTACCGTTTTTTGTTTAAAGCATCCAGGCGCCGGGCTCCCCGATTGGGGAGCCCTTTTTATAAGTCATTGATGCACTATTACTTAAATCTTTCATCCTTCAGGATTTCAACTTTTCGGAATTACTAAATCCGTTTAGTAAACCATTTATTTCCTGAACCCTAGAAATAAAACGATTTAGTAAGGATTCAATAGTAGGAAAAATTGTGTTTTTGGGGCTTTTTTGCTAAACCGGTTTAGCCGTACGTTTGTGGCGCCTTTTTTAGCCACCTTTTAGATAATTACGATGAAAAAACTACTATTCCTTTTTACACTATCACTCTTTTTCGCTCATAGTTCCCAGGCATGTACAGGTGGTTCCAATGCCGGAACACTCAACCCAACAACAGCCTACCAGACACAGGCAGTTTCCAATGGACAATACTATGTGATCAACGTTACCTGTGGAAATGTTTACAACTTCAGCTTTTGCTCCAATGGAGGAACAGCCACCTGGGATACGCAGATCACCATCAATCAAACAGATGATGTTACCCAACTTGCTTACAACGATGACCTTTGCAGTCTTCAGTCCGATGTAACATGGACGGCAACATTCACCGGACAGATTCATGTGTTAATCTCACAGTATTCA
Source organism: Crocinitomicaceae bacterium (assembly GCA_050300995.1). Lineage (GTDB taxonomy): Bacteria > Bacteroidota > Bacteroidia > Flavobacteriales_D > Crocinitomicaceae > UBA4466. Next base: position 18,219 of record JBNKYR010000014.1, read on the forward strand.
TGCAATAACGATGGCAGTCAGAGTGCAACGATGGCCTATAACGTAATTCCGACAAGCGTTACTTACAATTCGGGATGTACGAGTTCCAGCCCGACGATTACCGGTGCCACCGGAGGTACTTTTGCTTTTAATCCCGTACCGGGAGACGGTGCCATCATCAACGGCAGCAATGGCGTGATCACCAGTGCTACGGAAGGGGCAAGTTACACCGTAGATTATACGTATTGCGGGGGTACAATTTCAATTCCGGTGACAATGGGAACCGCACCATGCTGGACCCTGAACGGAAATGCGCAGTGGATCAACGTTGCCGGAGAACAATGCATTCAACTAACAGATGAGATCAATAATCAAACGGGATGCGCATGGAACGGTTCCCTGATTGATTTTGCCTCGGACTTCACGCTTTCCTGGATTACTACTTCGGGAACAACATCAACGGGGCTGACGGAAATACTTTCACATTTCAGCCAAGTAGTTCCACAGCCTGCGGGCAGAACGGGGGACAACTGGGAGCCGGTGGAATTTCCAACGCACTTGCCATTGAATTTGACACTTACGACAATGATAACCCCACGCACCTTTATGACATGAGTTGTGATCATATTGCCGTTGAAATCGATGGGAATATGCAAGGACCAGGGGCGCCTCTTTGTGGTCCCGTCTGCGCAAAATCGGGTGGAGGAAATATTGATGACGGAGGAACATACGCGGTGGATATTGCCTGGGATGCTTCTGCACAACAGCTTGCTATCTACTTCGATGGCTCGCTACGTCTGACTTGCAACAATGACTTCGTCACCAACGCCTTTGCCGGAAACAGTCAGGTATACTGGGGGGCGACTTCTGCCACCGGAGGACTGAACAACCAACAATATTTCTGTCCAAGCAGTGTTGTCATTTTACCCGTCGAACTGACTTCCTTCTCCAGCAACTGCGATGGTATTGCCGAACGTTTTGAATGGATCACAGCAACAGAAGAACGCACGGACTATTTCCAGCTGGAATATACCTATGACGGAATTGTATTCTATCCGGAAGGAATTGTAGATGCAGCCGGACAGTCCCAACAAAAGAATTTTTACTCCTTCATTGTGAACAACGAAGACCCGGCCCTGCGCTATTACCGACTGAAGATCGTGGATGAAAACGGCGATTTCCAGTATACAGATCTGATCACCAGCCAACGATGTGCCTTCCCTGATGAACTGATCTCAGGCGTCATGCAGGATGCAAGCACACTGATGATCTCTACACAGGAAGCCGCCGAGATCTCCATTTATAATGCTATGGGGCAGTTGCTTTTCTCTACGTATGCGAGCAACGACGGACTCAGCATCAATAAGGCAATGTTTTCCGAAGGAATTTATTTCATCCTGGCGCAAAACCAGAAAGGCAAACAGCAATCGAGAAGGGTATTTATCCGAAAGTGATTAATGCGATCCGCGTGCGATGAATTCGCATGGCAGGATAAAGTGCTTTCCAGGCTCCTTTGACTCCTTGAGACGCTCATATAAACGTGCTACGGACTGCGCTCCGATATCCGTAACAGGCTGGCGCAATGCCGAAATCGGTGGATTCATGTATTCAAAGGAATCGCTGTCGTCAAATGAGATCAGACGTACTTTATCCGGAATAGGAACACGAAGTTTGTTCAAGGCGCTCAGCGTTGGCAAGGTACACTTGTTGTTCAAAGCCACAAACGAGTCAGTTCCACGGCCAATTTCCATGGCAATCTGACGATCAATTTCATCCTGGTCACTTGAAACATCCAGGTAATCGAAATCAATTCCTTCTTTCTCGCATGCCATTTTCGTTCCAACGATACGATCCTGGATCGTGGAAACATCCGAAGGAGAAGGAACCAATGCCACCAGACGTTTCGGTTTTGAGGAAAAAGAACGGATCAATTTCTCCGCTTCGCGTACGTTATCCACTCCTACAAAATCAGCATTTTCATCTCCGGGACGGTCCGTAAAAACCACCGGAATATGCGTCGATACAAGGATCGGGATCAATTCGGTAATGTTATTTCCGGGAGCGATGATCATACCATCAATACTGCGTTGGATCAATTCCCTCATCAGGACCTTTTCCAACTCAACATCATCGTTGGTATTGACGATAAAGGTATTGTACCCGGAATCGTAGAGTTTTTCCTGAATCGTTTTACAGATCTCTGCGTAGAACGGGTTCGAAATATCCGGCAATACCAAACCGATCGTCTTGGTTTCTCCCTGACGAAGGCTTTTGGCAAAGAAGTTTGGCACATAGGACAATTCCTCCGCCTTTTCTTTGATCAGCCGTTGCTTTTCCTTACTGATATTGAACTGATCACCCTTGCCATTCAGAACGAACGAAACCGTCGCTTTGGATACGTTCAATGCCTTGGCAATATCGTTCAGGGATGTTCTCTTTGATTTCATAGGCAGGTGTAAATCACTTAAATATAAGTAAAAATTGTCACTTCCAGGGCGGCAGGATCACTTCGGCAATTTCGATACCATTCGCTGGTATGCGGCCTTAAAATCCTTCGTTCCCTGGCAACCGGAAGTGATCGCTGCATTGTGAAAATGCTCAATGCGATCTCCCGGATCGGGGTGCGTACTGAGAAATTCAGGAACACGTGAACCTCCCATTGCTTCAATTTTCTCAAAGAAACCGGCACCTCCGGCTGCATTATAATCTGTTGGGCAGAGGTAATAAACCGATCGTTCATCGGCTTCGGACTCGTGATTTCGCGAGAACTTCAGTCCTACCAACGCTCCGGTCACCTGCTTCAATGCATTTCGGTCACCAGCCAGGACATCCAGCAACAACTGAATTCCAAACATGCTTGTCATCTGGCGCGTAGAGTGACGCATATCTGCGTGTCCGATCTCATGCCCCATTACTCCTGCCAATTGATCCTCCGAATCAAGGAATTTAAGGATTCCTGTATAGATGTATATATAACCACCGGGAGTACAAAAGGCATTCAGCGTACTATCATCGTGAATGACGCGCAAACGCCATGTAAAATCATCCTTGAAATCCACATGACCGGAATTCAGGATCTTATTGCGCACTTTATAGAGGTATGCATATACATCAGCGTACTGTGCAGAGTCCAGGATCGGATATTCGTTCGGATTGCTCTCGATCTCGGTTGCTACCTGTGCTCCAAGTTCTTTGTCCTGTTGTACCGTGAAGAGATTCACTCCCTTACCTTTGTTTTTTTCATTGATAACACCGCACGCACTCAGAAGAACGGCCATGGACAAAAAAGAGAAAATGATCTTATTTTTCATGATCTTAATTTAGTTGCTACGGCAGACAGCCTTCAAGAATCCTGCCTGTTTTTTCTAATACCAGTAGTTGATCACAAAAGTAATCAAACTTCCCGTGAACCAGCCTGCCACTGCTTCGAACAATGTATGTTTTCCAAGATAAATCCGGGCCGACATTACAAGTCCGGAAACAACAAGTGTTACCGTAAACATCCACAATCTGTATTCAGCATGCTGTAAGATGTAAGCAAGCACAAAACCAGAAGCGATTCCTACCGCGCCTGAATGAATACTCACCTTTTTCCAGCGGTTCAACACGAAGAAAACTGCGGTGACTACCGCACCTGAAAGTGGCAAATCAAGAACAAATTTCGAAACCAGATTGGGACCCAGTTTCGCCATGAAAACCGCGTACAGGGCCGCGCAATAAAAAAACATAATGGCGATCGGAATACTCCGTTCCCGACGCTCGTCAATTTCAATGGTGGAAATGATCCGTGTTCTGTACAGAGCAATGTAGGAGGCTCCGGGAGCGATCGTGCAAAAAACCGCAAACATGTAAATCAAACCCCACTTACGCGCCGGATCAAGCAGATAAAGACAATCGTGATTGTAAAAATAATCCTGATTGGAAGGAACGTACATTACCAGCAGCAGTACATAAAGGGGAATGAACAGCGGAAGAAAAACCCACGATATGACCTTCGCCAGAACTTCCATTAAAGTTCTTTACGCAATCGCGCAACGGGAATGTTCAGTTGTTCCCGGTACTTGGCCACTGTCCTTCTTGCAATGTTATATCCCTTCTCTTTCAACAGAAGGGCGAGTTTTTCGTCCGTAAGCGGTTTGCGTTTCTCCTCGGCCTCAATAGCATCCGAAAGAATTTTCTTGACCTGACGCGTTGAAACTTCCTCGCCGGAATCAGTTGAAAGTGATTCGGAAAAGAAATATTTCAGCGGAAAAATTCCGTGGCCTGTTTGCACGTACTTACTGTTGGCCACCCTTGATATTGTTGAAATATCCAGACTGACGATCTCCGCAATGTCTTTAAGAATCATCGGTTTCAGCTTCGTCTCATCACCACTCAGGAAATACTCTTTCTGATAGTTCATGATGGCATCCATCGTCAGAAGCAAGGTGTTTTGTCGCTGCTTAATCGCATCAATAAACCATTTTGCACTGTCCAGTTTTGACTTTACAAACGTCAGCGCTTCTTTATCTGATTTGGAAGCCTTTGCTCCCTCTGCATAAGCGTTCAGCATATTGCGATACGTCTTGCTCACACGAAGCTCAGGTGCATTGCGCCCGTTCAGACTCACCTGCAGTCGACCTTCGTTCTCCACAATCGTGAAATCCGGAATGATCTGCTGATAATTCCCGGCCGCTTCCTTGCTGGAACCTCCCGGTTTGGGATTCAACTTAACGATCTCATCAATGGCATCCTTCAGGTCTTCGTCTGAAATCTCCAGTTTCTTGAGGATCTTATTGTAATGCTTTCGGGTAAATTCGTCAAAAAATTCTTCCAGGATCTTCTTCGCTGTAAAGCGCGTAATATTCCCGTCCTGTTTTCGGTTGATCTGCAACAAAAGACATTCGCGCAGGTCGCGCGCACCCACACCCGCCGGATCCAGTTCCTGGATCATTCCCAGCACTTCTTCCACTTCTTCCTCGGTCGTGATCAAATTCGAAGAAAAGGCCAGATCGTCAACAATTGCATCTACTTCACGGTTGAGATACCCTGAGTCGTCAAGGTTTCCGATAATGGTAATGGCAATGATCGTCTGGTGATCGTCGAGACTAAGCATCTGCAACTGTTCCACCATGCGCTCCTGAAAAGATTGGTCACCGGAATACGGAATTACCTTCTCCTCTTCATCCTTTCCTTTATTGTTGACCTGCGTTTTGTAATCTGCGTCATCATCCAGATAGTCCGAGATATCAAAATCGTCATCGTTGTCGCTGGAATCATCCGAATCGGAAACATCGTCACCGTAATCGTCATCCATGTCGTTATCCGACTCTTCTTTATCAGCTCCTTCCTCCAGTGCCGGATTTTCTTCAATTTCCTGCTTGATGCGCATATCCAACTCCATCGTTGGCACCTCCAGCAACTTCATCAACTGAATTTGTTGAGGTGACAACCGTTGGTCCAATTTGATCGATAAATTCTGTTTAAGCGCCATGCGGGAATACTGGAATTAATTTAGCCTTTTTTCTCGAAAACCGTACCAGAAATTTAAAATTCTGCGTTCTGCGGTGTACGTGGAAACGGTATCACATCGCGGATGTTTGTCATACCAGTCACAAACATGATCATTCGCTCAAAACCCAATCCGAAGCCAGCATGCGGAACTGTACCGAACTTACGCGTTTCGAGATACCACCAGATCTCTTCCTCCGGAATATGGAAATCGGCACATTTGCGTTTCAATACGTCCATTCGCTCCTCTCGTTGCGATCCACCGACAATCTCACCGATCCCTGGGAACAACACATCCATTGCTGCCACCGTTTTCTGATCGTCGTTCTCACGCATGTAAAACGCCTTGATACCTGCCGGGTAGTCGCTCAGGATCACCGGACACTTAAATTCACGCTCCACGAGGTAACGTTCGTGCTCGCTCTGTAAATCAATTCCCCACTCAACCTCGTACTGGAATTGCTTCTTCTTATAGGGCTTGCTGTTCTTCAAGACATCAATAGCCTCGGAATACGTCAGTCGCTTGAAATCATTGTCTACCACAAATTGCAGACGTTCCAGGAGCGACATCTCGTTGCGCTCGTTCTGCGGCTTCTGCTTTTGCTCCTGCGCTTCACGATCGTTCAGGAATTCCAGGTCATCCGCACAGTGCTCCAACACATAAGAAACGATGTATTTGAGGAATCGCTCTGTTAGATCCATGTTGTCCTTCAGGTCGTTGAACGCCACTTCCGGCTCGATCATCCAGAACTCTGCGAGGTGACGGGAAGTATTGGAATTTTCCGCGCGGAATGTTGGCCCGAAGGTATACACCTGTCCGAGAGCCAACGCCCCCAGTTCCGCCTCCAACTGACCGGAAACAGTCAGGTTCACAGGCTTCCCGAAAAAATCTTCAGCAAAATCTACTTTACCGTCTTTCATCGGTGGGTTCACCGGATCCAGGGTTGTTACACGGAACATTTCCCCTGCGCCTTCCGCATCCGACCCGGTAATGATCGGCGTATGAAGGTAATAGAAGCCCTCATCATTGAAGAACTTGTGAATGGCATAAGCAACGGCATGACGAATACGAAACACCGCCCCGAAAGTATTTGTTCTGAAACGAAGGTGTGCCTGTTCACGCAAAAACTCCAGGCTATGACGCTTCGGCTGCATTACTGTACGTTGCACGTCATCCGGATTTGCATCCCCGAGGATTTCGATCGCACTTACCTGGATCTCTACGGCCTGTCCGGCTCCCTGCGATTCAACCAACTTACCGGTGATTGAAAGCGCAGCACCGGTTGTAATGCGCTTCAGAATTTCCTCGTCAAAATTCTCGAAGTCGACAACCGCCTGAATATTTTTGATGGTCGAGCCATCATTCAGTGCGATAAAACGATTTGCCCGGAAGGATCTTACCCAACCTTTCACCACTACATCGGAATCCACCTTTGGATTCACCAGAACATCAGCTATTTTCGTTCGTTTCATTCGAGTTACAATTGAGGCCCCAAAAATAGCAAGATTTAGACGATTCCACTTCGTTGAATGCATGGAATTTACGGTTGAAGAGATATCTCCTCCAACCGCTGCAGGAGATCGAAAATTTTACTTGTTGTTCCAGTTTGACATTGTCAACTGAAGACCGATCGTAGTAAATCCCTTGATGAATTCTTTAGCTACAGAAATGCGCCCGGCAAGCTGGTCGGCCTCTTCAGGACTCCATTCGCCAAGCACATAATCAGCCTGACGTCCCGGATGGAAATCGCTGCCTACACCAAAACGCAATCGCGCATACTCGGTGGAATTCAATACCGCCTGGATGTCTTTCAATCCGTTATGACCGCCATCCGATCCTTTTCCTTTCATCCGCAATTTGCCAAATGGCAGGGCAATGTCATCGGTAATCACCAGGATGTTCTCGCGGGAAACCTTCTCCTGCTGCATCCAGTAGTTAACGGCCTTTCCGGAAAGATTCATGTAAGTACTCGGTTTGATCAGCACGAGTGTTCGCCCCTTGAATTTCACTTCTGCGACATCGGCAAGTTTGCCCACTGAGAAGCTGCCTTCCAGTTCTTTAGCAAGGGATTCCACTACCCTAAAGCCGATATTGTGACGGGTGTTCGCGTATTTTTCTCCCGGATTTCCGAGTCCGATGATCAGGTACTTCATGGGCGCTAATTTACAAATTGTACCATTTCCGACTGATTGATAATTTGTACTTTCGTGTCACAAAATCAACTATAAATAATTAATATGAAAAAGCTATTTATTGCTGCATTCTCCATTTCGCTTTTGGCGTCTTGCGGCAACAAAGAAGACAACCCAAACGCTACCGAAGAAACAACTGCCGAAACTAACGCTGTAGAAACCGAAGCATGCAATGCCGATGATGTAGATGCCGCTGCCAAATGTCTGTGCGAAATGTTCGATAAGGAGGACGCATTGTACGAAGCTGAGGATCCAGGAGCGGAGGCTTATTCTGAAAAGATCGCTGATTTTAATTCTGAGATCGACAAAGCCATCGACAAAGGATTATACACCGAGAAAGATCTGGAAGCTGCTGGCGAGAAGATCGGATGTGAATGGTAATCTGAAAAATATTTTGCTGACGGGTGGAGATTACTTCACCCGTTTTTTGTGCCGGAAAGTCAGATAAAATCCAGCCCAACAGTGTAGATACACCTTTCTTCCTTTGTAAGAGAATCATTTGCTGAGCGGCAAACTACATTCGCTTTATGCACTCCCGTCACACGGTGCAATAACCCCCAGTTTAGAGTTGTTTGCGCCCGAAGGTATAAAGGTTCTCTTTCATCCACCCACCAGATCAGCAGGTGCTCCTTTTCATGGTACAACATTCCTTCGAAAAGTCTGCTAAGCAGTTTCGGATCATTGTTCTCCACAAATACCGCTTCCGGGACCAGAAATACATGCCTGTCCGGACGAATGATCTTGTTTAACCCGGGAATCCATGGAATCAGCCTCGTAAGCAAACCTCCGAAACGTCCTGGTAATCGTTCAAAGGACCAACTGGCCTTGTAAAACCGTGCACCGGCCAGGACCTTGCCGTTCGGATCTCTCAGCACATAAAACGGCCCCTTTTCTGACTGAACCGTTGTATAGAAAGCATGATTCCCATAATTCGATGCAACGCGATCAGCGATCTCCCGCCAGTCATCACTGCGGAAAACATCCGGCTGTGCCTTTGGTCTCGTCCGACTGAACGTTTGTGTAGCAACAGAAGCAATCGTTTGGAAACGAAAATTTTCGCTCATCCACAAACTCCGGGCATTGTGCGGATCAACGTAGGCATAAAATGATTGGACCGGAGTTTCATATTCACCGTGAAAAACATCCTGAAAGAATTGCTCCAGTTCTCGTTTGAGCAAACCTTCACCACCAGCTTTCGATTTTGTCTTTCCTCCTGATTGCACAAGAGATGAAAATGCAAAGTACCTGATGTACCAATGTTCTTTACGACGGCAAAAAGAAATGTTTCCGAGTACCATCTCGTTGCGTTCCATGGAAAGATGCAACGGATGATCACATTCGTCCATCTTTTCCCTTGTATCCAGATGCCTGTATCGCGCCCCGTTCGTCCCCAGCACCGCAGAATCCAGTAGTTGAAGGATTCCCTCAGTCGGTTCTTCACGCAAGCGAAAAACGGGATGCAAGGCCATTTAATACGCCGCTTTTACGATCATTCGAACGTCTTCGGGAGAAATTGAACCGCGCTCTCCCATTTCTGTCCAGCCACGTTCCGTGAAAATATCTGCAATGCGCTCTGCGCAACCTTCGTAATCGTCGGTATAGGCTGAAATACGCGTGTCCACTCCTAATTTCTGGAAAAATTTCTCTGTTCGTTCGATAGACTGACGGGCCACATTATCCCCTTCCAATCCCCATACACGGCGCCCATACTGTTCCAGCTTTTCCTTTTTCTCCTCAAAGCGATTTTCATACAGACGAGGCGCAATAATTGCCAACGTTCGCGCATGGTCGATGCCGAACAATGCAGTCAATTCATGGCCGATCATGTGAGTGCACCAATCCGTTGGGACACCGCAACGCAGATTCCCGTTAAGAGCATGTGTTGCACACCACATCAGGTTTGCAGCCAGCCTGTAGTCTTCCGGATGATTTACAACATCAGCAATCTCGATCAATGTGCTCAGCACAGCCTCCGCCTCACGTTCCTGCAACAGGTTATCCGTAGGATATGTCAGGTACTGTTCGAGTGTGTGCATATAGGCATCGATGATCCCGTTCGAGAGTTGTCGCGAAGGGAGGCTGGCTACCAATGTCGGATCACAAAACGAAAATTTCGGAAAGAAAAGTGGTCCTCCCATCACCCGTTTCGCCTTCCATTCACTGCGGCTCACGACCGCTCCGGAATTGGCTTCGGAACCAGTCGCCGGTAGCGTCAAAATCGTTCCAAAAGGAACCGCCTGTTCGAAATTACAGCCCTCCTTTCGCTCCATTACATCCCATGGGTCGCCAGGATAGCGGATGGCACCACTCATAAACTTCACACCGTCAATCACGGAGCCGCCACCCACTGCGAGAATAAAATCGACACCGTTGTCCTTTGCGATTTTCACTCCGCGCATCAGTGTCGTATACTCTGGATTCGCTTCAATTCCCCCAAAATCCGTCACTTTGAATCCGTCAAGCTGTGCCCTCACCCGATCGTAAAGACCAATGCGCTGAATGCTTCCGCCCCCGTACGCGAGCAGAACAGAAGTGGCTCCGTGCTCTCTCAGTAATTCAGGTAAGCGGCTTAACTGGTCTTTTCCAAAAACAATTCGGGTCGGGTTGATGTATTCAAAATTCAGCATTTCCTTTTTGCATAAAAAACCCCGGCTTCAAACAAAACCGGGGATCACTTAAACTTAGTATCGATTAAATATTACCGTTATCGCGAACGGCATACGCTATTGTAAGCGCATCAATTTCCTGTAATTCCTTACGGATATCGAAGATGATCCCTGATGGAGCGCCCTGATCGGCTTTCACACAGGTAATCACCGATTCGATCGGTTCAGTCATACGCTCCGGCTTGGATTCGAACTTATCGAGTTTCCAGCGACGGATCGCATTCACGTTGTACAAGTCATCCGGTGTGGACTGCGCCACATTGTCCATGAACAGCAGGTATTCCATCCCCATTTCAGCGTACTTCTTGGCACGCGCCGGGTTCAATGGTTTACCAACGTACATAAAATCAATCTCGGATCGCTGCTTGTACGGAGTCATGTCGGTGGTACGTACCCCTTCAGGCTGGGTTACCTTAACGGTAGGATCCGATTCCTTACTGGTAGTCGCTACCATGAAGAAGAACAGAAGCATGAATACAATGTCCGGGAGGGACGAGGTATTAACGCCCGGTGCTGCCCTCTTCTCTTCTTTTTTAAACTTTGACATATCCTGACAATTATCGTTTCGGCGTTACTTCAATGATACGACCCGGATAAAGAATATCCAGCAAAGCCAGTTTATCCTTATCGTCGTTGTCTTTGTCCATTGAATAGCGACGCTTAATAGTACCGTATGATTCGTTGAAGATTTCCATAGCAGCCTTGTCACGCAATTCGTACAGGGCCTCTTCGATCTCTGACTGGATCTTGGCGAATAACTTATATTCCGTTCCTTTCTGCACCTCTACACGCACGTGAGCCTGACCGTGAATCTCCGGCAATTGTTTCTTGCCATACAATTGCAAGGCACGCTTTTTCCCTTCCCACTCATCAACTACCTTGTATTTGTAGTCAACGATTGAAGGATCAGCATCCGGCGTATTTTCAGCGGTTTCAGCATCCTGAAGAGCAACGGCAATCTGATCATCAATCTCTGCCATACTGATACGCGAATACATCGGGAAATTATTTGCCGGATCATTCACCTTTTCGTTAGTAGAGTAAAATTCCACTACACGGTCTGAAATCTCATCAGGATTCTCCATAATCTCATCACGGAACATCAGTTGATTCTGGGCATTTGCCTTAATCGAACAAATATTTC
>JBNKYR010000015.1:0-29654 GCA_050300995.1 Crocinitomicaceae bacterium
TCCCATCAGCATCATGCGTAATTCATCGCCTTCCGCAAACGAATTCACGGCATCTTTACCGGCCTTATGAATACGGTCAGCAGTATCGTAGAAATATGTTTTGACCATCGCGATCTGTGCCTGGCAGTTTTCTTCGCCTTTCTGTTCAATCATTTGCTGAACACGCAGAAGGGCTGATTCAGCCAGATAAGTGTAGATCGACATGTCCGCAATGTTCATCAGTACTTCCTGTTCTTTAGCAAGTGTCTGCATCAATTTCTGAACGGCTGATCCGGCAACCATCAGGATGCTTTTCTTGAAGCCTTTCAGCGCAGCCTGCTCGTTCCCCAGAATGCCCTCCGGACCGTCCCCGAAATCAGGAATGCTCATCAGTTCGTTGGCCACTTGCATTGCGGGTCCCATCAGATCAAGTTCACCTTTCATGGCGCGACGGAGAACCATATCAACGGTTAAAAGTCGGTTGATTTCGTTCGTTCCTTCAAAAATACGGTTGATACGGGCGTCACGGTAAGCACGTTCGACAGGTGCTTCAGCTGAATATCCCATCCCGCCATAGATTTGAACGGCTTCGTCTACTACATAATCGAGCGTTTCGGAACCGGCTACTTTCAGGATCGCGCATTCAGGGGCAAACTGTTCAATTCCTTTCAAGGTAGCCTCTCCTTTCGGAAGGCCTTCTTCTACAAGTCCGTGGATGGCATCGTCAATGTTTTGCCCTGCACGATACACGGCCGACTCAACGACGAAAGTTCGAATGGCTTGCTCTGCAAGTTTGAAGCGGATGGCGCCGTATTTGGAGATCGAACGACCGAATTGTTCGCGTTCGTTGGCATACTGAACGGATGTGGTAATGGATTGCTTGGCGCCTCCCATTACGCCCGCTGCCAGTTTGATACGCCCGATGTTCAGAATGTTGAGTGCGATCTTGAAACCGTTTTCACGTTCCGAAAGCATATTTTCTACCGGAACTTTTACATTGTTGAAAAAGATCTGGCGTGTTGAAGAACCCTTGATCCCCATTTTCTTTTCTTCCGGATTGAGCGTGATTCCTTCCGTTTTCGATTCGACGAGGAAAGCAGTCAGTTTCTCATCGTTGTCGATTTTTGCAAAAACGGTAAACAAGTCGGCGAATCCTCCGTTGGTGATCCACATTTTCTGTCCGTTCAGCACGTAATGTTTCCCGTCTTCGGTCAATACAGCCTTGGTTTTTCCGGAATTGGCATCCGAACCCGAACCTGGTTCCGTTAAACAGTATGCTGCTTTCCATTCACCGCTTGCCAGTTTTGGAATGTATTTTTGTTTCTGCTCTTCGTTACCGTAGTAAAGCAAAGGCAGGGTTCCGATACCTGTATGCGCTCCGTAAGCCACCGAAAATGAGTAGCCGGTAGCAAGTCGTTCGGTAGCCAATAGCGATGTTTTGAAATCAACGCCCATTCCACCAAGTTCTTCAGGAACCGACATTCCCAAAAGTCCGAGTTCGCCTGCCTTTTCCATAATGGAAGGCATCAACCCTTCTTCCATGTTGTCGATGCGTTCCACGATCGGCAGGATCTCAGCGGCGATAAAATCATCGCACATTGAGGCTATCATGCGCTGTTCTTCGGTCCAGTTCTCGGGAATAAAAATTTCTGAAGGAGCGGTATCCCGGATGATAAATTCTCCTCCTTTAATGGGTTTTTGATCTACTGTTGCCATGCTTTTTCAAGATTGAATAACGGTTTAAAAATACAAAGAAAAAATTACTATGCACGCATATCACCTTCCAATTTTTTCCTGTGAAGCAAAAATGCTATTTTTCATCCATAAATCTTCCCTGTGAATGAATAACTTACTGGTTCTTATAGGTCTTTTTTTATGCTGTCACGCTTCAGCTCAATCTTCCGCGGCCACGATGGAAGAAGGGAGTAAGATCAATGGGATCAACCTGGTTTCGATGGATCGGGTGCTGGATTCTTCCGAAGTGATCCCGATGAAACGCCTGAATGCGAATTGGGCCTCTGTGATTCCGTATGCGTTTGTACCGGGTTTGAACAAACCGGGTTTGGTGTTTGATGGTAAATGGCAATGGATCGGCGAGCGTTCAGCTGGAGTGGAGTCAGCTATCCGTTGTTTGCATAAACAGGGTGTTTCGGTGATGGTCAAACCGCAATTATGGATCGGTCACGGAGAGTTTTCGGGTCATTTGGAAATGCCCGACGAAAATTCCTGGAAGCAGTTTGAGGAAGAATACCTGGGATATGTGCTGGCTTTTGCTCAATTGGCGGAAAGGGAAGGGGCAGAGTTGTTTTGTCTGGGAACCGAAATGGAGGCATTTGTAAGGGCGAGACCTGCATTCTGGTCGAAGATGATCGCCGAAGTGCGCAAGGTATTTTCCGGAAAGTTAACGTACGCTGCTAATTGGGACGGATATGCAGATGTGCCGTTCTGGTCGGAACTGGATTTCATCGGTATTGATGCTTATTTCCCGATTGCTGATGGCAGACACCCGAAAAAGCGCTACCTCATTGCCGGTTGGCGTGATTTGATGCCTCAACTGAAGAAAGTGTCCGATCAAAGTGGCCGTCGGGTTCTTTTTACCGAATACGGTTATCGGAGCACTCCCAATTGCGCTGAATCACCCTGGGATTATTCAGAGGCGACTACCTGTAGTGAAAAGGCGCAGGTGAATGCACTCGTAGCACTTTATGAAGTCATCTGGGATCAGCCGTTCATGGCGGGTGGTTTTCTGTGGAAATGGTATCCGGACCATGAAAATGCCGGCGGACCGAAGAATGCGCTGTATACCGTGCAGAATAAAAAGGCGGAGGAGTTGGTACGTGTAGTTTACGGAAGGTAAATCAATCTATATCGTGGTATTTTTGATTCACCGGTTTGACCAGCAAATTGCAGATCAGTCCGATGAACAGGAGACCGGCCATCAGGTACATGGTAAGATTGTATACTTCGGATTTGGGCATGCCCAATGTTTCGATCTGATATTCCCGGAGGTAGTTGATGGTCACCGGTCCGACAATAGCTGCAAGACTCCAGGCCAGTAGCAGTCGACCGTGAATGGCTCCCACCTGCCGGGTTCCGAAGAGATCTCTCAGATAAGCCGGAATGGTCGCGAAGCCACCGCCATACATACTGATGATTATGGAAAAGGCCGTGCAAAACAGGATGATACTCCCAATACCTCCGGCGTATGGGGCAAAGACATACAATGCTATCCCGAGAACGAAAAAGGTGGTGTAGGTGTTTTTACGACCGATCAGATCACTTAGTGATGACCAGATAAAACGTCCCAGCATGTTGAACAGGCTCAGCAGTCCCACAAAAAATGCTGCGCCCGTAGCATCAATGGCAGCTTCTTCGCCAACGCTTTTGACACTGAACATTTCCTGGATCATGACGCTGGCCTGACCGAGGACACCAATCCCGGCGCTCACATTCATCAGGAGAACAACGAACAGCAACCAGAATTGTGGTGTTTTGATGGCGTTATCAGCCAGTACGTTGGCTGAGGTGATTAGTTTTCCCTTGCGCTGTTTCTCAGGGTCAAAGTTTTTTGGCTTCCATCCTTCCGGCGGGATACGCACAATCAATGAGCCAAGCAACATGACCACCAGATAGAGCAATCCCATAATGATGAAGGTTTCCTTTACACCAACAGAGCCGGAATCAGAAAAAAGTTTCATCAGCCAGACACTGAGGGGAGAGGCGATCATGGCTCCGCCACCGAAGCCCATGATGGCCATGCCTGTTGCCATGCCGGGTTTGTCCGGAAACCACTTCATCAAGGTGCTAACGGGCGAGATATATCCCAACCCAAGTCCGATACCACCGATCAATCCTGATCCCAGGTAGAGTAACCAGATGTTGTGCAATTGGATTCCGAGCGATGAAACGAGAAAACCGCTGCTGAAACACAATGCGGCCATGAACATGGTTTTTCTCGGTCCCGACCGTTCGACCCATTTTCCGAATACAGCCGCCGATGCTCCAAGGAAAAACAGCGCAATGGTAAAGATCCAGCCTAGTTCGGTGAGTTTCCAGTCGTTTGGAGCCTGCTCTGTAATACCGATGGTTCTTGAAAGCGGTTCATTAAAGACACTGAATGCGTAGATCTGCCCGATACACATGTGAATACAGAGGGCTGCCACAGGAACAAACCAACGGTTGAATCCTCGTTTGGCGACGCTACGCTCTTTGTCAAAATAGGATAGCATAGGGTTTCGGTTATCAGGACGGTGATTCCGTCAGGTGTTGGTTGAAGATAACAATTTTACGGAAGAGCGTGAATCAGAGATTTTTCAGTTCTTCGAATCGTTCTTCACCGATTTGATTACGAAGCTCCTCTTCGCTGACGCGTTCATTGTATTCAAAGTACCCGTTCTTGTCTTTTGCAATGCAACTGAATTTCGGTAATACCTGGAATGTTTCGGCATCGGCATCCATCAGGCCGTTTCGTTCATGGTAGATGTGTCCCTGGAAGAATGCGTAGCAATTTCCAATCAGTCGGAATGATGAAGTGTCGTCAGCAAAAAGATTCAGGTAGCCACCTTCGCACATGGCGTAATAGTGATAGATGTGTCCTTTATCCCGGGAAAAACTACCGGAAAGCAGTTCGAATGTTGTTGTGTCGATGACTGAGGACAGCAGTTGTTTCGTATCCCATCCGAAAGTGGTCAGGAAAACGTTTTCGCAACGTTCACCTTCGAGCTCACTTCGTGGCACATTGGCGATATCAGGATCTGTGGCGAACCCCAATTTTCCATCCGGACTCATGAATAATCCACATTCCATTTTACGCCAGTCAGATGTCCGATCCTGAGAGCACCCCGTAAAATGGAGCAGCAGTACCAGTGTTGCTGCCAAAATGGGTAATGAACCGAAAGCGGTATGTTTCCGGGAGTGAAGCATAATCACTAAAAATAAGAATATCAGCGGGTTTTCGTTACACGCCCTACCCTGAAGATCAATGGGAATTGTACTTCGATTTCCGGATTCGACCCCCAGTTTTTCCGAATGTCTGGCATGATGCCGTCCACCGGATTTATGCCGTTTTGATCAATGTAGTGTTTCACGGCAGACCAGGTATTGAGATAGCCTTCCAGATGTTCGATCGTCCATGTCAGTTTGTTGACGATGTGTGGCGCCGGAATTTCATCAAATGGAAAGGGAATCGTCTGGTAGCTTTCATCAATGTATTTGCGTTCAAGGTCCCAGTAAGGCCCGATCACAGATGTGTAAAAATGTGCAATGATCGGTTCAATGGAGGGCGGAACACAAATATTTCCGTAACCGGTAATGCAAAGCAGTGCATTGTCTTTGGCAGTTCTTCTGACTTCCGCATAAAATTGTCCGAAGTCGAACCAATGAGCCGCCTGCCCCACAATGATCAGATCAAACAGATTCTCCGCAAAGTTGATTTTCTCAGCCGGCTGAACCGAATAGAAAATGTTACCCCGCTTCACGGCATTTTCGATTTGCGCTTTACTGATGTCGGTTGCGTAGACTTCTTCAAACGTCTCCGACAATCTTCCGGCAATTTGCCCATTCCCGGTTCCGCAATCCCAGGCCGCATGTTTATTGGCTACCTGTTGATTGAGAAATTGAAACAACTCGTCCGGGTAATGCGGGCGGTACTTCGCGTACTTATCGGATTGCCGGGAGAAGTTGTCTTTCATCCCGCTTTTAGAGCATCTCGATCACACCGGCAGCTCCCTGTCCGGTTCCCACGCACATGGTCACAATGCCGTATTTCTGCTCGCGGCGTTTCAATTCGTTCATGATCTGGACGGAAAGTTTGGCCCCTGTACATCCGAGTGGGTGCCCCAGGGCGATCGCTCCACCGTTTACGTTTACGATATCAGGATTGAGACCGGTTTCACGGATCACTGCCACGGATTGTGAAGCAAATGCTTCATTCAACTCCACCAGCGAAATGTCATTCATTTTCAGTCCGGCTGCTTCAATGGCCTTTGGAATAGCCGTTACCGGTCCGATTCCCATAATGCGTGGCTCCACGCCAACAACCTGATAGGAGGCGAGACGTGCAATTGGTTCAAGATTGAGTTCTTTCACCATTTTTTCCGACATCACAAGGCAGAAGGCGGCGCCATCCGAAGTTTGCGAAGAGTTTCCGGCAGTCACCGATCCACCAGCTGCAAAAACCGGTTTGAGTCGTGCGAGACCTTCGAGTGTACTGGCGCGAGGTCCCTCATCCGTATCTACGATATAGGTTTTCTCCTGACGTTTTTCGTTTTCGTCTAGGAAGATATGCTGTACTGAAATTGGAGCAATATCATCCTTAAAACGACCGGCCTTGATAGCGGCGATCGCTTTCTCGTGCGAGTGAAGGGCGAAAGCATCCTGTTCTTCACGCGAGACATTGTATTGTTTTGCCACAGCTTCCGCCGTGAGTCCCATTCCCCAATACCACGATGGATTCTCTTTTCCGACACGTGGATTCGGAACAATCCGCCATCCACCCATGGCCATCACAGACATGGATTCCACCCCTCCGGCGATGATGCAATCAGCCATTCCGGCTTCAATTTTCGCCGTGGCAATGGCAATCGTTTCCAATCCTGAAGAACAATAACGGTTCACGGTCATACCCGGAACTTTGTCAGTGTCCAGTCCCATCAGTGAGATCATACGACCGACATTTAATCCCTGTTCAGCTTCCGGGGTGGCGTTTCCTACGATCACATCATCCACGCGCTCTTTGTCGAGTGCCGGAACCTGTGCCATGAGGTGTTTGATCACATCGGCCGCAAGGTCATCAGGTCGTGTGAAACGAAAACCACCTTTCCCGGCTTTTCCGACGGCCGTTCTGTATCCTGTTACAATGTATGCTCTTTTCATTTTATAATGGATTTTGGACTTTGGAGGTCGGCATTTGGATGTCTAAGTCTAACATCCAATATCCAACATCCAAGATCCCCAATTTCAATTCCTTAATACCTTCCCTGTCTTCACAATACTTTGAAGTCGTTCAAGTGTTTTTCGCTCGGTGCACAACTCCAGGAACGCCTTTCGTTCAAGATCGAGTAGGTATTGCTCAGAAACCACGGTGTTTTCCGAAAGGTCTCCTCCGCAAAGCACGAATCCGAGTTTTTCAGCGATCAGACGATCGTGTTCGGACATATAATTTCCGGAAAGCATAGTGTCGGCGCCGACATATACAATTCCAAGGCCTTCCTGTCCGATCACCGTAACCGACTTCTCACGCTTTGGAGAAACATATCCTTCTTCGGCCATTGTGATGCACGCTTCTTTTGCGTGGCGCAAGTGATGATCACGACTGACAATCACCTCATCTGTTCCTTTGCGCAGGTAGCCCAGATCAAAGGCTTCATAGGCGGATGTGGACACTTTTGCCTGTCCGATGGTCAGGAAACGGTCGCGCATTCGGTTGATCTTAATATCACCGTCTTTTAATTCTTCACAGAAACGCTTTGCAAATTCCTTGGTACCGCCACCACCCGGAATCAATCCGACACCAAATTCAACGAGTCCCATGTAAAGTTCGGCATGCGCCACAACCTTATCAGCGTGCATTGAAAGTTCGCATCCGCCGCCCAATGCCATATTGTGCGGAGCCACCACCACCGGAATATCGGAGTAGCGGACGCGCATCATGGTGTTTTGGAAGGCTTTGATCGCAAAGTTCAATTCGTCGTAATCCTGTTCTACTGCCATCATGAAGATCATCCCCACATTGGCTCCGGCAGAGAAGTGCTGGCCGGTGTTTGAAATTACGAGTCCGCGGTAATTGGCTTCCGCGAGGTCAATGGCTTTGTTGATCCCTTCGATCACACCTCCGCCAATGGTGTTCATTTTTGTATGGAATTCCAGGTTGAGAATGCCATCACCGATGTCTACAATTGTAGTATCGGAGTTGCCCCAAACTTTGTTCTCTTCACGCAGTGAATCAAGAATGACGAGTTCTTCCGTTCCCGGAATAACCTTGTAGGATTTGGAGGCAATATCGTAGTAGCGTTTCTGTCCTTTTTCAGAAGAGTAAAAGGACGTGAAGCCCGCAGCTTTCATTTCTTCTACCCAGGATGCTACCTGTTTGTTTTCTTTGGCGATGAGTTTCAATCCTTCATCCAGTCCAAGGGTATCCCAGGTCTCAAAAGGTCCGAGTTCCCAACCGAATCCGGCTTTCAACGCATCATCGATCTTGTAAAGCTCATCGCTGATCTCAGGAATACGGTTCGATACATAAGCGAAAAGCCCTCCTCCGACCTTACGGTAGAATTCTCCCGCTTTGTCCGTGCCCATGAAGAGCATTTTTGTCCGCTGACGAAGATCGTCGATCGGGCGGGCCATGTCGAGTGTTGCAAATTTGACTTTGTTCTGCGAACGATACTCCATGGTTTCGAGGTCGAGAACAAGAATTTCGCTTGATCCGTCCTCTTTTTTCACTTTTTTATAGAAACCCTGTCCGGACTTCGAGCCAAGCCAGTTATTCTCCACCATGGTGTTGATGTATCCCGGAAGTTCAAATAACGGGTGCTCTTCATCGTCAGGGCAGTTTGCCTTCAGACCGTTTGCCACATGAACAAGGGTGTCCAGCCCTACCACATCGCATGTACGGAATGTCGCTGATTTAGGTCTTCCGAGTACCGGTCCGGATAATTTATCCACTTCTTCAACGGTCATGCCCATTTCCTTTACAGCATGAAAGAGCGCCATGATGGAATAAACACCTACACGGTTGGCAATGAATGCCGGTGTGTCCTTGCACAATACTGTCTTCTTTCCGAGGAAACGACTGCCATAATCCATCAGGAAGTCAATGATGGCCGGATCGGTTTCCGGAGTCGGAATGATCTCCAGTAATTGGAGGTAGCGCGGCGGATTGAAGAAGTGTGTTCCACAGAAATGTTTGCGGAAATCCTCACTGCGTCCTTCCAGCATGCTGTGGATTGGAATTCCGGAAGTATTGGAAGTGATCAGGGTCCCCGGCGTGCGGTATTTTTCCACATTCGTAAAGACCTGCTGTTTGATGTCGAGGCGTTCGATCACAACTTCGATTACCCAGTCACAGTCCGCAATTTTGGAAAGATCGTCATCGAAGTTCCCTGTTTCAATTCGCTGTGTGAAGGAGCGATGGTAGATCGGGGACGGGTTCGATTTCAGTGCAAATTGCAGTGAGTCATTTACAATGCGGTTCCGGAACGCTTTGGAATCGGTAGTGAGTCCTTTTTTCTGTTCCTCTTCATTCAGTTCGCGGGGTACAATGTCAAGCAGAAGTACCTCGCATCCAATGTTGGCAAAGTGGCAGGCGATTCTGGATCCCATCACTCCGGATCCCAAAACGGCTACCTTTCGGATATGTCTGTTCATTCCTTTTAAAAATTATTGAGTTCGATATCGAGCGTAGCATCCAGACGTTCGGCCACTTCAAAAAATGTTTTGAGTTTGCCTTTGGGAATGCTGGACATTAGTCGCTCGTTAAAATCAAGTATGACGTGTTTTGCAATTCTACGTTGATCAATTCCCTTTTGGGTCAGGAAGATGAGCACCTTTCGTTTGTCAACGGCATCCGGTTCGCGTCGGATCAGGCCCTTTTCTTCCATCGTTTTCAGGGTGCGGGATAAACTGGTAGGTTCCATCCCCATTTTGGGCCCCAATTGTGTACTCGGTGTTCCTTCTTTGTCCACGTTTAGCAAGATAAATCCGATTGAAACCGTCAATCCGTACTCATTTGCTTTTTGGTTATACATTCTTGAGATTTTGTGCCACAAATGACGTAACACAAAATCAATCAGGTATGACTTATCTTTTTCTTCTGCCATAGTAGTCAGTCGCATTTTTCAGTTAGACCGGATAAAATTAGCAAAAAGTTTTATGCAGACATAATAAATTGGCGAAACATTTTCACCATTCAGCAAACTGCCTTTCCGGCTGAAGAATTACCAGGGATCTTTGGAAATGTGGACGGTTCCTTTGAACTTCGAAACAAGGTTTCCGTCATCTTCACGGATGTCTACGCTGTAGATTCCGATGGTCTTCCCGCGATGGATTTCCGAGCAGGTAACGGTCAGGTGCGTGTCCACCCGGACAGGCCGAAGATGGGAAATAGAAGTTTCGACACTGACACACTTGTATCCGTAACTATTTGAGGCAAATGCAAGTGCAGAATCCGAGAGGGAATAGGTGATTCCTCCGTGCAGGATGCCGAAGCCATTCAGCATGTCTTTTTTTGTGGTGCAGGAAAGTGTACAGTGGCCCTTGCCAAGTTCCAGCACTTTGACCTTCATCCATTCGGAGAAGTGGTCGTGCTGCAGCATCAGGCTGACAATTTCTTCCGGGGTCTTCATGCCTGAACAGCGCGACTCAATAAGGTGATCATTGCCATGCACACGATGAACAGTTGCGTTGCTGTTTCATCGTCGAGTGTGGTACCGTCTTCGTCCGGAGTACTGACTTCTACCATCATGAATCGTACGAGGTCGGGCTGGTCGGTGAAATCGTGCAGAATTTCCTCGTCGTCGGCATCAAAAAAGGCGTCAAGCATCTCGAAGAATGGTTCTTCGAATTCATCAATGTCGTCTTCGGTTACCAGTCTCAAACGCACCTGTTCCTGTGAAAAAGCTTCCGAAATCAGGCAGTAATAATAGATGAGCAGGCCTTCCAGGTTTTCATTGTCGTATTCTACAGCTGCCGACATGATGTAACCGAGCAATGTCTCCTGGGCGAGCGCATAGGTTTCCGCTAATTTTTCGAGTCCGTCGTCGTCGATGTGGTCGACCTTGGCAATGGCTTTTTCAATACTGGCAACACTGACCTGTTTCATGCTTTTGTTTTTTGCAAAAGTAGGGCTTTTGTTGAATAGGAGGCGCCTTGAAACTGGAGACGCGCCCGAAAACTATTACTAAATAAAGACAGAGAGTAAGAATTGGCTACAACTCCTTGTTAATATTGCTCGGATATTTTGCGAATAATACCTGATATAATTGCAGGTTATACCCTATTTAGTTCATGATTTTGTGATTTTATCTGGATATGCATATTTTTCAAATAAAAACGATGAAAATGAATTTACTTCGCCCATTTGCGATCCTTATTGGGGCCTTTTTGTTTGCTCAAACATGTTCTTTTGCTGAGAATGGAATGTCACCTTTTATGTTCAGGGGAATGGATGGGTTATTTAAACTGCAGACAATAACCGGAAGCATTACACATGATAGCCAATCTTCAGCTTGTACAGCTGCATCCGTATATATGATAGTTGTCTACACAGATGGTGGTGTGACATACACGGCAAATTCTGGAACCCAGAATTTGGGAGTTGGGGATGCTGGTCTTTTTGCCGCCTTAATACCCTCTTCCGCAACTTTAGTCGAAAGACGCTACCAGATTACTTTTGATAACGGTGGTGGTGTTTATTATGAATCAACAGGAATGGGAGAGTCTAATCCCAGTGGATTTTGCACAGGATGCACTACAGTCACAACATTGCTATATGGTCCGATTCCATTTGGAGCGCCGAACTCGTTTATTACTGACTTCTTTGTTAAATAGGTGAGTATAAATAACTCATGAAGCCTTGGAAACTCCAAGGCTTTTTTGTGCTAATTCTAAGCATTGGTATCTATTGATCCATTTCTTAAAATCTTGGATTAGTTTATAGAAATAGTTTTGAAAGGACGATTCGCTGGAAAATCCAATTTCACTGGCACATGAGAAACCTTTAATTATCTGGTTGTCTTCTGTCCGAATGCCTGAGTGCCGGACAATAGGGCAGAACCATGTGCCACACAAGTGGTTTTTGAGCCTGCTATGTTCTTTCCGGACCACGTATCCCATTCACCGAAAAATTGCGAAACCTTCGCAGATTGACTTTTAGTGATTTGGTTATCTTTGAAAGAAAACCCCATGGCCTTTTTTAACCGCGATTACCTGGATTTTTTCATTGAGTTAGCTCCGAATAACAACAAAGAATGGTTCGATAGCAATCGTAAACGTTACGAACAAAATGTACGTGATGCGTTTAAAGCATTTGTGGATCATTTGATTGCGCGGATCTCCGAAAAGGATAAAGCGTTTGCAGGGTTGCAGGCGAAGGATTGCATGTTCCGGATCAATCGTGACATTCGTTTTTCGAACGATAAAACACCTTACAAAATGATGATGTCAGCTGTCGTTGCCCCGGAAGGGAAAAAGTCACGTGCCATCAATGGGGTTTATTTTGAGTTGGGACCTGAGCATGTACGCGTGTATGGTGGAGTATATGAGATCGACAAAGACGATCTGTTGACGGTTCGTGAGGGGATTGCCGATCAACCGAAGAAATTTAAAGCGCTGTACAACGATCCTGCCTTCAAAAAAATGTATGGCGAGATCCTTGGTGAGAAGAACAAGATCATTCCGAAGCATTTGAAGGAGGCCGCGGAGGATGAACCACTTATTTTTAATAAACAATGGTATTTTTACACGCAATTTCCGCCGGAATACGTGTTGCGGGATGACCTGGATGAGATTATTCTTAACTGCTTCGAGGTCGGCAAGCCACTGGAGAAATTTTTTAACGACTTAATTAAACGCTAATGATGACCAGAATTTTCATTGCAGCATTTGCGCTGCTTCTGACACCTTTTACTTTTGGACAATTAAAGGAACTGACACTTGAGGACGCAGTGATGCAGCAGTATCGGGGCCTTGCACCGAACTCTTTGTTCGCATTTCAATGGGTTCCGAATACGGATTGTTATACCTACCTCGAAGGGTATAAAACGTTGATGAAGGCTTCTGTGAAGAACACCGAGGCAAAGGAGTTGCTGACGATCCAGGATTTTAATGCAAAAGTCGGAGCTGAGTTCTTTTGGTTTTCTGGTCTTGAGTGGAAAAATGAGAACGAATTCTGGGTGAATAATGGTACAGAATTCTACAGCTACAATGTGGTAGACGGGAAAGGACGCCTTATTCACGGTCTGGACGAGACATCTGAAAATGCAACCTTCCACAATGGGACGGAGAATGTGGCTTACACCCGTGATAACAATGTATATGTTCACACCGGGAATGGACTGAAAGTGATCGTTACGGACAATGCGGACAAGAATATTGTTTCCGGTCAGGCGATTGCACGAAGTGAGTTCGGGATTACAGGTGGATTGTTCTGGTCGCCGGATGGTAAATCACTGGCATATTACCAGAAGGATGAAACCAATGTACACGATTATCCCCTGCTTGATATTGACAAAACGCCGGGAGAACTGAAGTCCATTAAATACCCAATGGCCGGACAGTTGAGTGAGCGCCCGAAGGTGGGGATTTTTAATCTTGAAACGCGTAATACGGTCTTTATTTCACCGCGTGGTGATGTGGAAGACTACCTGACCAATCTTGCCTGGACACCCGACAACAAGTACGTGGTGATTGCAGAAGTGAACCGTGGACAGGATCATATGTGGCTGAATGTCTACGATGCGACTTCCGGAAAATTTGTTCGGACCTTGTTCGAAGAAACAAGCAAGACATGGGTGGAGCCTGAGCATCCTGTATTCTTCCCTTCAGAGGCTTCCAACAACTTTGTCTGGATCTCTGAACATGATGGCTACAACAACCTGTACTATTATGATTTCGAAGGGAAGCTGCTAAAGCAACTGACGGATCACGATTTTGTAGTAAAGGACATCATGGAAGTCAAAGGTGGCCGCATTTACTATACAACAACAGGAGATAATCCATTGGAAACAAATGTCTATTCGGTAGACCTGAAAGGGAAGGTGAACATCCTTACCAGAGCATCGGGAACGCACCATGTTGATATTTCTTCAGACGGAAAGTATTTCCATGATAAGTTTTCCAATCACAAGGAAGCCAACACAGAATGGATTATCGGAGCAAATGGCAAGATCATAACGAAATTACTGGAAGCGCCGGATAAATTAAAGGAATACAAGATCGGGACGGCTGAGATCGGATCGATTACTGGCAAGGATGGGACAAAGTTGTATACCCGCCTCATCAAGCCACATGATTTCGACCCTTCTAAAAAGTACCCGGTTCTGGTGTATGTCTACGGAGGTCCTCATGCACAATTGATCACCGATTCATGGTTGGATGGCGCGAGTCTTTGGATGTATTGGATGGCAGAGCAGGGCTATCTCGTATTTACACTTGACAATCGTGGTTCTGCCGAACGAGGTGTTGCTTTTGAGTCGCAGATCCATCGTCGGGTAGGAACTGTTGAAATTGAGGATCAGTTGTCCGGTGTGGATTACCTGAAAAGTCTTCCTTACGTCGACGGGGATCATATTGCTGTACATGGATGGTCTTTCGGTGGATTTATGACTACCTCATTGATGCTGCGCACGCCTGGGGTATTCACAACAGGGGTAGCAGGTGGACCGGTAACGGATTGGAAATATTACGAGATCATGTACGGTGAGCGCTACATGGATCGCCCTCAGGAAAATGAAAAAGGATATGAAGAGGCATCTTTGCTGACGCATGCCGGAAACCTGAAAGGAGATTTGTTACTGATTCACGGAACCGTAGATAATGTAGTGGTAATGCAACACAATCTGGCGCTTGTCAGGAAGTTTGTTGACCTGGGAATCCAGATGGACTTTTTTCCGTACCCGATGCATGAACACAATGTTCGTGGAAAGGATCGGGTGCATTTGATGACCAAGGTGTTGAACTACATTCTGGAGCACAATAAGTAGTTTTTTAGTTTAGAGTGCTGAGTGCCGGGTTTTGAGTTCAGGGTTAAAACCGAATGTTGGATGTTGAATTTTCAAATCCATCAGATCTCCCAACTCCAAGCATAAAACTCTTCACTCTAAAACGCGTGTTTTCGTATATTTGAAACCCAAACTAGAAAGGAGATGGCGGAAACGGAAGCGAAATCGAAAAAAACGAAGGCGAAGACATCCAGGGAAACGCTTTTGGAAGCGTTTAAACTGATGTGCACAGCTAAAACGCTTGCGGAAAAATACGAGGCGAACAAGGAGGTTACTTCCAAATATGTGCATGCGACGTCACGTGGGCACGAAGCAATTCAACTTGCCTGCGGAATGCAGTTAAAGCCACAGGATTGGGTTGCGCCGTATTACCGGGATGACAGTATTTTGCTGGGAATCGGAATGACGCCCTATGAATTGATGCTCCAGGTTTTTGCAAAGAAGGATGATCCTTTTTCGGGAGGTCGCACCTATTATTCGCATCCGTCGCTGCGTCGCGATGATATGCCGAAAATTCCGCATCAGTCTTCTGCTACCGGTATGCAGGCGATTCCGACAACCGGTGTGGCGATGGGGATTCAGTACAAAGAAAAGCTGGGACTTGCAGAGGATTTTAAAGGAGAAAACCCTGTTGTTGTTTGTTCGCTTGGAGATGCTTCCTGTACGGAAGGTGAGGTTTCCGAAGCGTTCCAGATGGCAGCTTTGAAGCAATATCCGATCATTTACCTGGTACAGGATAACGACTGGGATATTTCCGCAAATGCCAAAGAAACGCGGGCTCAGGATATCACGCATTATGCGAAAGGATTCAACGGAATTGAGGTTCGTACGATCGACGGAAGTGATTTTGATCTGTCGTATCAGACCATGCAGGAAGTGATTTCCACAGTGCGGAAAGAGCGACGTCCATTTATCGTACACGCCAAAGTTCCTTTGCTGGGGCACCACACGTCAGGTGTTCGGAAGGAATGGTACCGGGACGATCTGGCGGAAGCGGCAACACGTGATCCTTATCCGAAAATGAAAGAGTTGCTTCGCGATGCCGGAGTGGACGAGGCGGATCTGATCAATATTGAAGCAGAAACGAAAAAGTGGATCGACGAGGAATACGATCGTGCAATCAATGCTGAAGAACCGAGCCCCGAGTCTGTTACCGACTTCATTTTTGCACCAACTCCCGTTACTGAGGAAAAGGGTGAGCGCGAACCAAAAGGGAAGAGCAAGACCGTCATGGTGGATGCCGCTTTGTTTGCAGTTCGTGAATTAATGGCCAAACATCCCGAGGCACTGTTGTACGGACAGGATGTTGGAGGACGTTTGGGTGGTGTGTTCCGCGAAGCGGCAACCCTGGCGCAACAGTTTGGAGACGACCGTGTATTCAATACGCCGATTCAGGAAGCATTCATCATCGGTTCTACTGTTGGAATGTCTGCGGTAGGACTGAAACCATTTGTGGAAGTACAATTTGCCGATTATATCTGGCCGGGATTGAACCAGCTTTTTACCGAAGTCAGCCGTTCGAATTACCTTTCAAATGGCAAGTGGCCGGTAAGCTGTGTGATTCGCGTGCCGATCGGAGCATACGGTTCCGGTGGACCTTACCACTCTTCCAGCGTGGAGTCTGTATTGACCAATATCCGTGGTGTCAAGGTCGCCTATCCTTCTACGGGAGCAGATTTGAAAGGGTTGATCAAGGCGGCTTATTACGATCCGAACCCGGTGGTGCTTCTTGAGCACAAAGGACTTTACTGGTCAAAGATTCCGGGTACTGAAGGAGCCATGTCGATCGAGCCGGACGAGGAATACATTATTCCGTTGGGCAAGGGACGAATTGTACTTGAAGCAGATGGCGAAGCGATTGAGAAAGGGGAATCTTGTGCTGTCATTACCTACGGACGAGGAGTTTATTGGTCGTTGGAAGCAGCGAAGAACTTTGAGGGAAAGGTAGAGATCATTGATCTCCGTACCCTGAATCCGCTAGACATGGAACTGGTGTATGACACGACAAGGAAACACGGAAAGGTTCTGTTGGTAACGGAGGAATCCGTGGAGGCTTCTTTTACGCTTGGACTGGCTGGTCGCATTCAACGCGATTGTTTTGAATCCCTTGATGCTCCGGTGGCGATTGTCGGATCAATTGACACACCTGCAATTCCTCTGAATTCGATTCTTGAAGCAACATTGCTGCCGAACGGAGAGAAGGTGGGGCAGGCCCTTTCCGATCTTCTGGATTATTGATGTTTCCTGCGATCATTCCGGATCGCAAATTTCATCTTCGGTTTTCCCGATATTCCGGTATTAACACGCATTGGCGGATAACATTTTTCCGGCCCTTTTTCGCGCGCACGCATATGTTCTAACTTTAATCGAATAAACGTGTGATCCATGAAATTTAAGCAGGCCAAAACCGTTCGGGAAATCGCCGAAATTATCGGAGCAAACTTCGTCGGCGACGAAAATCATCTTGTTACCGGGCTGAATGAGATTCACCGGGTGGAACCGGGTGACCTGGTTTTTGTGGATCATCCGAAATACTACGAAAAAGCCCTCAATAGTGCTGCTACAACGATTTTGATCGACAAAGAAGTTGAGTGCCCCGAAGGTAAAGCGCTGATCATTTCATCGGCCCCGTTCGACGATTACAACCGTCTTACCCGACATTTTTCACCGTTTAGCCTGCCAATGGCCAGTCGGGGGGAGAATTGCTCGATCGATCCTTCTGCGCTTATCCATCCAACCGTAACAATTGGAGATCATGTAACGATCGGAGCGGATGTAGTCCTCTATCCCGGAGTAGTGATCGGCAATCATGTGACCATTGATGAAGGAGCTGTTGTCGGCCCGAATTCAGTGATCGGGCACTATGCGTTTTACTACAAAAAGAAACCGGACGGCTACGACCGGATGCATTCCTGCGGAAGTGTTCACCTGCACAGGAACGTGGAGATCGGGGCACTGTGCACAATAGATGCGGGGGTGTCAGGAGTGACGGAAATTGGTGAGGGAACCAAACTCGACAACCAGGTACATATCGGTCACGATACAACAGTTGGTAAGCATTGTCTGATGGCTGCCAACGTGGGAATTGCCGGTTGTGTGCAGGTTGAAGATCATGTTATCTTGTGGGGACAGGTTGGAGTGGTAAGCGACGTGACCATCGGAGAAGGAGCGGTTGTGTATGGACAGTCTGGAGTCGGGAAAGATCTTCCCGGCGGAAGAACATATCTGGGAAGTCCGTGTGATGAAGCAAGGACAAAGTTCAGGGAGATCGCAGCACTGAAGAAATTGCCGGAACTGCTGGAGAAATTATAGGAAGTGGAAGCATTGGTCAAAAATCTGGAAACGCAGATACAGCTTAAAGATTTTAAGCTGAACTCGCTGTTGGAGATTACCAATGCCATCAATACGAATCAGGACGTTGAATCGCTCACACGTTTGTTTGAGTTCATCGTGCGCGAACAACTTGGCTACAATAAGTTTTTGTTCTTCAATCGCCAGGAGGAGTGGAATTGCCTTCTGCGTGTAGGGTACAAAGGAAAGGTCCGGGATTTTGACATTGAACGGGAGCTCAGGAGATTTCGTGAGATCACAATGATTGAATCGTCACACTCCCAATTGTTGAGTGAGTTCGACGTGATTGTTCCGGTATTCCATAAAGATGAGGCTCTGGCCTATCTTCTGATCCAGGGGGTGGAGTACAATGGAAAGCATCTCAGTCACGCACTTGGTTACATGAGCTTTGTGCAGACCCTGGCAAATATTGTGGTGGTGGCCATCGAGAACAAGCGCATGGCTTACATGAAAGTGCAGCAGGAACGTTACCGCAAGGAGCTTGAGGTAGCTTCCGAAATGCAAAAAATGCTTTTCCCGGCCAACCTGCCAACGAATAAGCGTATGGATATTTCGGCGCGTTTTAAACCGCGTCATGAAGTAGGCGGCGATTACTATGATTTCTTTCCGCTGAGTGACGATGAGTACATTATCTGTATTGCTGATGTTTCCGGAAAGGGAGTTTCGGCGGCCATGCTGATGGCGAATTTTCAGGCTACGCTGCGCACCCTCTTTCATTATCAGCGTTTCGATATGAAGACCTTGATGAATGAGCTGAACAAAAAGGTTATGAACAGTGCCAAGGGAGAGAAGTTTATCACCTTTTTTATCGCGCATTACGACGCTGTGTCACGTAGATTAACCTACGTCAATGCAGGGCATAATCATCCGTTTATTACGAATGGCTCACATGTGGAAGCACTCGATCAGGGATGCATCGGTTTGGGAATGCTCGACGAGTTGCCATTTATCAATATCGGCGAGAAGGTGCTAGGACCGAATACAACATTAGTGCTGTATACGGATGGAGTGGTAGAGCTCGAAAACCGTGAACAGGAATTCTTCGGAACAGAACGGTTGGTGAAACTGGTGCACAGTTACTATCCGCTAAACATGGACGACATGAGTAGTCTGATCTTTTCCAAATTGGATGAATGGAAAGGCCCATTGGATCTCGTAGACGATACGGCGATCTTCACCTGCCGGTTTTTCTGATGACTGTTGTAATCAGCGCCTATCAGCGCAGGATATACATCTTTCCGAAGTCTTTCTCGAAATATTGATCTGCACCCGAATCCCGGCGCTTGATATCCTCACCATTCAGACGCGCACGAACCCGATAGAGATACACACCATTGGCAAGCGGATCACCAAATTCGTCAGTACCATCCCAGGCATAGTCAGTAATATTCCTTCCGATCTGGATAACACCAAGTTCATCTTCTGTAATCTCACGTACAACACGTCCCGAAACGGTCATAATCTGGATGATGATGTCATCTGGCGGTTCACTACCTGTCAATGTAAAGACAAAGCGTGTACTCGTACTGAAAGGGTTCGGGTAATTCATCATTTGTGTGATCGCCGATTCATGAACGATCTCGAAATTTATCCGGTATTCGATATCACCGGAGAGGTTTCCGCTCTTATCGGCACCCTGAACAAGCAAGGTATAGGTACCATCTTTTTCGAAACTTGCCGGCCAGATAATTTTGAAACGTTTATTCTGTGCTGTTGCAGGAACCCATTGCATAACCGTGGTGCCCTGACCGTCGGTGAATGGGATTTTCATAAGATTTCCGCTTGGGTCAGTAATATAAACACCGAAACGTACCGTATCCGCCACATCATCCATGATGAGGTATTCATTTTCATCTTTAAGTGTGATCAGAATTTCACTGTTCGGGGCAATGATGTCACCGTTTAGTATATGATTCCCGTTAAATGTGACATCCAGTATCGGATTAATGGAGTCTTCAGTTACATAGAACGGCATTTCAAGCAGGTTGTTGAAATGTTCTTGTTCCGGTTGATCGGTGATGATCATGCTGCCATTAATGTATGGGTTCACCTCCATCCACAGGGAGTTGAGCCCTACCATACCTGCGGTTGAAAAGGAGACAGTATCACGCAGAATACCGCCAACCTTTAAAGAATCCTGCCGCGGATATGAAATCGGAATGATGCTCCCGTTGTCCGTCTCCACCCAATAACTGATCAGTAGTGAGTCCATATCAACCGAGAAGATGTTTTTTACATCCACGGCAAATTCAATGTTTTCTCCTTCCATAACCGTATTGTTATTGGTTACCGACCAGTAGTAGGCATTTCCACCATCAATGGCCGCTTCAGGCAGAGGTGCATAAAGTACATGCAATCGATCAACCTGTGCCGGGGTAAGGGTTGTGGTATCCGCATACGTTACCAGCAAATCGATAAAAGGATATTGTGATGCATCAACAAGACTATTCAGGTTGATGATTGAATCATTCAAGGTAAAGGCCGTATCAATATCGAACTGGTGTATTCCGGATGCGTCGTAAACACTGATCGTGAGTATTGTGGTGTCGTTCTGGGCAACTTCCATCGGGCGTTGCTTCCAATAGACGTTATGCCATTGTTGTGCAGGTCCGATAAGCGGAGTTCGCTCAAGCCCAATGTAGTCGCTGCCTTGCAGGACCGCTTGAAGAGCCAGGTTGTCCATGTTGTTTTGTGAACACAATTCCACCACCGAATTCGTGTCTCCTTTTCGGCAAAGGAATGCGAATGGAAGATCTGGTCGTCCGGCAAAAATGCTGTCGGAACCGAGTGCGGCAAATTTTGTAAACATGCTTGCCGGCCAGGTACTGTATGTTGCCTTTACAGGTGCATAAATCAGGATGTAATGACCGTTAGGTACGCTGTCTATCATGCTTTCAAGCGCCGCCATTTGTGTGGCGTTATTCTGATAAAATATGAAGGTGTACTCAACTCTTGAACGGCAATTGCTTTCATCGTTTGCATTTCCGAAGTTATGATCGGGATTTGCCCCCTGATATCGCGTGCCCCATGGGTCGAGTGTGATAGGATCAATTACGGCTACATGAAGCTGGGGAGTTGATTGACACATTCCATATTCCATCAGGTTGCCATTGACATAATAAGTATTCAGGCTTGCATCGGAAAGGCTGTTGTAGACATAACAATCGATTGTTTTGTTACTACTCAGGAAGTTTCTGTGACGGGTGGAGCGGTCGTACTCCAGTCCTGAAAAGCTGTTCTTCTTAAACTGAAAGAAGTGATCCTGTCCCCATCCTTCCCGGTTTGTAATGTACTGGAAGGAATGTTCACGCCAAATCGTGTCGCCATCAATGGATACGCGCCAGAAATAAACAACGCTGTCTTCGCATTGTAAAGTCCCGTTTGCTCCCGGGTTACCGGTCAATGTCCAGTCTGATGGGTTCACTTCTTTTACACCGCCGTAGCCGGAAACAATTGCGAAGCGGTGAGCGGGGCTTGGAGCGCCTTCAAAATCAATCGTGTCAATTTCGAAACGATAGGTATTGAAATCCGCAATCGGATTATTGGTACAGGCCTTCACCGTTACGCTGTCAATCGGGACGACGGCATAATCGTAGGGTTCTACGGGGATAATACCGTCTACATCAATAAAGAGTGTTTTGGTGATCTGATTGTTCCCGATTTCGTCGTATTGTTCATTGACAAATGAAGGAATGTCAGCACTTACAGTAAAGGCATTCAGTCCAAGTCCGATATTTGCCTGTACCGGCATCTTGAAGACAAATTCTTTGGTGTAATGCAACTCCGGAATTTTAAACAGATACAGGGAGTCGCCAGATGTTCCCGGAAAATCACGGACGATCTCCAGATTGAATGTGTCAACGATAGAACGGCCCAGATTTTTCAGTAAGATGTGCATCTCAATGCTGTCAACGGTCAGGTCAAGATTTTTGGGGGTAAACCAGATGTTTTCAGCCAGAAGTTCAATTTCCGGGTTATCATGGTGGTTGACCCGTACCATCGGGTCACCGTTCAATACCATTTGCTGGCACGAAGTAGTGTAAAACAATTCGTAACTGGATCCCCATGGCAATGAAGACTCCAGATCCTGGATATTGTTCTTCATTTGTTCACCAATGGTTTTGCCATAACCTTTGTAAGCAAAGTGGCGATACAGCCCCTGGGAATACCATGCCAATGGAGGTGCCACGCCGATACTAGTGGAAGCAATGTATCCGATGGCACCGGCATTTGGGATCTGTACAAATTCTTCGGATTTCGATGTTGTCGTCTGGAACACGTTTCCATTGTAGCAGGAGTTTACCAGCATGAGCGGGTATTTACCGGAATTGCTCCAGTTGGCGGGATCGTCAAGGTTTATCTCAAAACCACTATTGGTCGGAGAAGCATGTCCGAAATAATTCATCAGCGAGACACCGTCCGAAATGCGATCGGTCACGCTGGCAAGAACGGTTGGATCAAGTGGATCGCTGTTGCTTTTGTACACCCGCATAACATCCGCTCCGAACAAACTATCTTCAATGGTGTATTCCATGGAATTCATATACCCCTGGAACAAGTTTTGCTGCTCGGTTGAAGATCCTCCTGCGAAATGAATCACATGTTTTTGCCAGTCTTTTGAAGGGGTATTGTACACGGAATTCTGATCCTGTTGCTGTTCATGGGTTATGACTTTGTTGAGGTAGTCACTCAGTTCCTGTTCGGTACGAGCCGAGATACGCCCTGTTGGAATTCCCGGAGCCAACTGATAAGCCGGATTAAAACCTGCGGTAATAGCAATATCACTGGAAGGTTCGCCAAATGAAGGGATCAGTGATTGAGCATAAACGGATGCATTTTTCCTGGTTCCGGCGGTCCCGATAGTTGCTTCCCGAATACCTTTACCCATCAGAAACAGGCCGATTGGCTTAGGAGAAGCCTGGTCGTACATGAACTGCGAAAAGCGTCGGATACCGGCGATGTGTTTGGGGACACCTCCTCCGAATTGCTGGTAGAGTTCCTCTACATTCGCGTAAACCACGTTGTAATCATTCTCACGATAAGCTTTATAGGCATCCGATGCTGTCTTAAGTTTGGGATGATATACCATGAGCAAAGGTTCGCTCATATTGGCTGCCGAAAAATCCGTAAAAACTCCGGTTCCGTTAACAGCAGCCAATGTGTCCACCATCCGGAAGGTTGAACTGTCCTGATAGACAATTTGCTGGCGCACACCTCCTGCCGAATTCGGAATGACGGTGGTGTAAGCACCTCCGTTTTGTGTGAGGGTCAATAATCTTGGAACATCTCCATGCGCAAGCATAACCGGATTGTTGAACCCAAGGTTGACGAGGTCCAGTCTGACTTTCGATCCTGAAGTGCTGTTTTCGATCTCAAAGAACTTCCGCGATTCGCCTGAAAAGGATGTGGTGCGTGGATAGTTAAACGTCCAATAAGAAATAGATTGATAGTCCGTTGCTACCGGCAGGTCACCTACAATGTCAATGTAAAAGTTACTGTTTCCGGAAGCGGGAAAAACCGAATTCGGTATTGTAGCAGCCAGGTATTTTCCTTGATATCCTGACCAGGTGGCATCCACGAATGTGTAGCTTGGAGAACCGATCCGATACCTCACATGGTGATCCGCTCCTGAACCGTTGGAAAAGTCAGAGACTCCTACCTGCATCCCCCGGTAGACAACATCCGGTGCTCCCGGTCCCTGATAAATCCCAGGGAATTGAACATTTGCGGAATTCCATGTGTAGCCGGTTACGGCACCATTCATTTTGTTACTGGACCATCCTTCACCGGAAGAGAAGTAAGATTCGCTCACAGATTCGTATTCCACTCCCTCACGGTATTGTGGGGTATTCGCCTGCCAGCGGTTTGCATAGACATAGCTTGCCGGGGTATAAAGTCCGTAATCCGAGTTGTCTTCAACTGTATAGCGCAGGTTGCTGCTGGAATTGTTCCAGGTAAAGAAATACTGGAGCGTATCGTTGTACAGACTGTAGAACGGGTTTCCATGTTCTGTGGGACTATTGAAAAGGATGGAATCCAGCCAGCCGTCGTTTCTTTCGGTATAGAACAGGATGTAATCTCCCGGGTCCATCGTTCCGTCTCCACCGTCCACAATATGGAGCGGCACTTCTTTCTCGCGTCCAAAGATCTGAATATTGGCAGTGCTGAAACTCGTGACAGGTATTCCCGCGGCAACAATCGTGTTGTAGTCGAGGATGTAAATCCCTGTTTCCACATTGCTTACGTCTCCAAAATAAGTCGGGAGACTATTCGGATAGACTTTGAAGGAGTAATATTTTTGATTGTAATTGATCCACTCGTTCCCATAGGTTTGTGCGCCTCCGAAACGGGAAGATAGAAGGAGTAGTAGTGTAAGCAGGTATGTTAGTCTGGTATTCATGTGTCATTCTTCGCCTTTGCGGCAGAATTCGGTTTGTTCAGTTTCAGTCTTAAAGAAATCACGTGTGAATACAGTGCTACTGATGCATCGCCAATGTCGGTGAAGGCATAATCCAGGTAGAAGCTTTTAAAATTCAATCCGATACCGATGTTTGGCTGAACGTTAAGGTGCTGGCTGTCGTCAAATTCCTTAACATATTGCATGTTGAGGACACCTGCACGAAGGGCCACATAATTCTTGAATCCAATCTCTACTCCAAGGTGCGGATCCAGCGAGAAAACGCCCGAGCGAAGAAGTGTATTTCGCTTACCGTCTGTAGTCACGTCAAGGTCAAGCTCCGCCGAAGCGTAGAATCCTTTCTTTCCGAGATCAAATTTCTTGTACCCCGCGAGGATCAGTCTTGGGAGTGTGAGTTCCAGTCCGTTTTCCGGAAGGGCATTTCCCGTCGCCAGGAAAACTTCCTTTGTTTCCTCGTCCAGTGTGAAAACCCATGCGTTGAACGTGGAGGTAACGTCGCGCGCCAGCAAACCAAATTTCCATTTCTTTTTGGTGGTGTACTGCAGTCCTCCGTCAAGGCCGAATCCCCATGATTTGGCGAAGTCTCCAACCTTACGATAGATCACTTTGAAGTTACCACCCACTGAGAGTCCTTCGATCTTTGTCTTTCGGGCATAGGAAAGCATGAAGGCATAATCCGCGGCAGTAAATGTGGTAATGCGGTCGTAATCGATGTAACCGTTATTGTCGAGGAGTTGTGTTGTGTTCGGAATGTCATCCACAGCAAAGCGGATTGCCGTAAAACCGATGGTGCTTTTATCATCCAGTGAATGCGCCAGTCCCAGGTAGTCATACTTGGCGATTCCCGCAAAGTATTCGGAGTGCATCAATCCGACTTCCAGCCATTTGTCTACAGCGGTCAGTCCGGCAGGGTTCCAGTATCCCGAATTCACGCTTCCGGTCTGTGCAACAACGGCATTGGCCATTCCAAGGGCATCAGCCCCCAGTCCGATGGATAAAAAGTCGTTGGAGTATTTCGGTGCAACGGTTGAGCTGGGGTCGTTCTGCCCATAGAGAACCGAAGCCAGTACTAAAGAAACGCAAACGCCAAGAAAACGCGGAGTCATCATAAGAAATAGGTTTTTACGCTTCATAAACTGTCTTTTCAGCAAAAAATTGTGTTCTTTGTGAGTGCAGGCAACATTATTTAGACGTAAAAATAGTGCTTCCAGTTGATTTTGAGTATGGTTTAATGAGCAAACTCCATGTTTAATCCAGCGAATCTATGTACAGGAGGAAATTTACTGTCAGGATGCGTAGCAATTTTGCTTGCAGCGACAGGACATTTTGAGTTGGCTCCCTTTGCTTTGTTTGCAGCTATGATCTTCGATTTTCTTGATGGTTTTCTGGCCAGAATGCTGGGTACATCGGGGGAACTTGGTAAACAACTGGATTCTTTGGCAGACATGGTTTCCTTTGGTGTGGCTCCGGGGGTCATTATGATGGCCTTTCTAAGCATTCCTTTGGATCACGGTATTGGCAATTGGGTTGATCAAATACTGCATGGTGGCCCTCAGTCGTATTTGCCACTTGTGGCTTTGCTGATCCCGTTTTTTGCCTTGTTCAGACTCGCGAAATTCAACATTGATACCCGCCAGACGCATTCATTCATCGGATTGCCCACGCCAGCGGCGACCCTGTTTTTTATGTCATTTCCGTTGGTTGTTTATTTCCATGAGCTGGGTGATCCCGTTTCTGAATTCCTGTTTCAGCCGTGGGTGCTGACCGGTCTGATTGTGACTGTCAGTTTGTTGATGGTTTTGCCTGTTCCGTTGTTTGCTTTGAAATTCAAGCATTATAAGTGGAGAGGAAATGAGGTTCGCTACCTTTTTTTGTTAATAAGTTTGGGATTAATTCCGTTTATCGGTGCATGGTCTTTTGCATTAATCGTATTTTTGTACCTGGTATTTTCAATCGTTCAAAACACGATCTTTAAACAAGAAACAAATGAAATTTAAAGCGGAAATCGATGTGATGCCTTTAGAGGCGTTGTTGGATCCACAGGGAAAAGCAGTAACAGGTAGTATGAAGAATATCGGCCTGGAAGCTATTGACGGTGTGCGAATCGGACGTCACATCCGCTTGTTTGTGGAGGCAGGATCAAAAGACGAGGCCGAACAAAAGGTCGATGAAGCCTGTCGTAAATTGCTCGCCAATCAGATTATGGAGAGCTACACTTACGCTGTAGAAGAGGCCTGATCATAGAGGCTACGCTCTGTTACTTTCCTTTAGAGAATTACCTTTTTCGTACGGATTTCAACACTTTTTCCGGCAAAAGGATGCAGTCTGCCATTTAATATTAATTTTACTAAACGTTAAGGGAGAGAGGTGAACAATTTTGCGATTCAATCGTATCTTTACTTAGAATCTTATTACGATTAGTTATGTCTGAAGAGTTGGAACAAAGAAGGAAGGGGAACGGCGCGTTCGTGGCAGTAATTATTATTTTACTGTTACTGCTGGGTGTTATGGGGTACTTGTGGTCCTCGAAGAATAGCCAGCTGAATGAGTGTCAGTTAGAGAATAGTTCGTTGCATGCCGACATGGAAGGAATGAACGAAATGATGGCGGGCTATCTCGGGACAATGTCCAATGACATGAAGACCGACTTCAAACGAATGCTGGAAACCTACGATGCTTTGTTGGAAAAGGATCAGACGCAGGCAGATTCTATCAATGCGCAGAAAGAAAAGATCGCGGAATTGCTGGAAAGAGTGGAGAGCGGAAAGTTGACAGCTCACCAGTTGTACCTGGCAAAGAAGGAGATCGAAACAATGAAACGCATCATGCGTGGATACATCGTTCAGATCGACTCCCTGAATACGCTGAATCTGAAGTTGACCAACGATCTCGAAACGACAACTACGGCCCTCACACAAACTACGCAGGAGCGTGATATTGCCCAGAAGGATGCGCAGGAGAAGGGAGAACTGGTGAAGAAAGGACAGAAATTGCAGGCCTTTAACTTCACTTCCGGAGGTCTGAAAATCAAATTGAATAATACAACCACGGAGACCAACCGTGCGAATAACACTGCAGAGATCGTATCAAGTTTTACGATTTCAGAAAACCCAATTGCTCAGCCCGGTACGAAGACGGTGTACATGCAGATCATCACACCGGAAGGAACCACCCTACAATCAAGCTCAAGCAATGTAATAAGTACCTCTTCCGGACAGGTGGCGTTCTCTGATAAGAAGGATATTGACTATCAGAACCAGCGTGTGGATGTGGCGATTTACTACAAGTTGCACGGAGAAAAAATATCAAAAGGAAATTACAAGGTGAAGATCTACTGCCAGGGTGACCTGATCGGAACGGATAGCTTTACCCTCAAATAAGCAATAGAATGGTTAACATTTTTATCGCCAATCTGGACTGGAGTATCACGTCGGAAGATTTGCGATCCACATTTTCTTCTTTCGGGACGGTGACCTATGCACATGTTGTTTTTGAGCCAAAAACGAAGCGTTCAAAGGGATATGGGTATGTTGAGATGGAAAACACCGACGAGGCAATCAATGCTATTCAGGCGTTGAATGGTTTAGAGGTGAACGGGAGACCAATCGATGTGAAAATTGCATCTCCGAAAGGAAATCGCCCTGAGAAAAAGCGAAAAGCCCCTCAACAGGGAGGGTTCAATAAGAAGCCAGGTTTCAAAAAACATACAAGGAGAGATTAACTATGTCAGATGCAGTTCACCAGGGACATGTGGAAATGTCCGTTGATGAAAGAGGAATCGCCAATATTGAATTCGGCCACCCGCTGAGTAACTCACTTCCGGGTAAAATTTTAAGAAAACTTGCGGATACCATCACAGCTGCCGGACAGGATTCGGCGGTAAAAGTGATCGTGTTACGTTCATCCGGTGAACGGGCATTCTGTGCAGGTGCAAGTTTTGATGAGCTGATTTCCATTAAGGACCTCGAAACAGGAAAGCAATTCTTTTCGGGATTTGCCAATGTGATTAATGCATGCCGTACCTGTCCGAAACTGATTATCGGTCGTGTGCAGGGCAAGGCTGTTGGCGGAGGTGTAGGAGTCGCCTCGGCAGTTGATTACTGTTTCGCAACACAACATGCAGATGTGAAGCTTTCCGAGCTGGCAGTGGGGATCGGACCGTTTGTGGTTGGTCCTGCGGTAGAACGAAAGATCGGACTTTCTGCGATGAGCCAACTGGCTATGAATGCCACTGAATGGCAATCGGCGGAATGGGCGTACGAGCGTGGCCTGTATGCAGATATTTTCAATTCGGTCGAAGAAATGGACAAAGCCATTGATGTGCTGGCAGAGCGTTTATCCAAATCCAATCCGG
The DNA here is from genome assembly GCA_050300995.1 of Crocinitomicaceae bacterium. Classification (GTDB taxonomy): domain Bacteria; phylum Bacteroidota; class Bacteroidia; order Flavobacteriales_D; family Crocinitomicaceae; genus UBA4466. The sequence goes on from JBNKYR010000015.1 coordinate 28,817, forward strand.
AAGCCATGCGCTTACTGAAGCAAATCTTCTGGCAGGGTACTGATCATTGGGATACCTTGTTGGCGGAACGCGCCGTAATGAGCGGAACGCTCGTGCTTTCCGATTTTACGGTAAACGCAATCAATTCCTTTAAAAAGAAGGCTTAATAGTACTTCTTCCAGTCCTGCATTGTTACAGCGTCCCCGCAGTAATACCAATAGGTAATGCTTTTAACACGTCCCTGCAGATCGTAGTTCTCCGAACGGATCCATCGTGGCGAATCAGCAAACAAAAGTCCGAGATCAGTGTAAGACTGCCAGTGTCCCCTCACAGCCCCCTCTTTGGATATGGCCCACAATATCCCTTTGTTGAAGGTTAAGTGGAAGTATGAACCTTTGGCGCGATAGATCAGTTCGCCATCCAGCTCGCCTTCTGTGACATTGTTCAGCATAGGACTGTGACTAAGTGCCTTTCCAAGTTTCGGGATCAGGAATTTGGAACCGCTGTTTTCGTACTGTGGTATTTTGAAGGTATACACTGCCTTCTCCTGATCGGCTGTGACTTTGAAGCGTTTGTCCATGTAACAGGTGACGAGCGAAATCTTGCTTGCGTCAATAGGGCAGATCTCCTCGAGCATGCCGGGGTAGATCGTATCCTTGCGGGATGGACAGGTTTCCTGTGCAACAAGAAGGTTTCCGGTAAAAAGTAGTAGGGTGAGTGATAAAATGGTCTTCATAGTGCTCACTTTGGTGTTTTAAAAGATAGAAAGAATTCCGAAATTTGCATGCACATCCGATCCCGGGCCTTGCGAACGATCATCTTTTTTAAAAGATCGTTTGTTCATAACTCAAGAAATCAT
>JBNKYR010000016.1:0-29382 GCA_050300995.1 Crocinitomicaceae bacterium
GTCTGCTGTGAGCTTTGACAGTCCTACCTGAAAAAAATGACGGTATTGGGTTACGCCGTCTCCCTGATCGCGTGTTCCGCCAGGCGCAGTTTCTTCTGCTCGGTGACGTCGTACAGAATGCCGACCATCTGCTCCGGGTCTTGCGAAAAAGGCGATCGTATGGAAATGGACGAGCCTTGTTGTACCATTATGATCTGGTTCTCGAAATGTACCGTGGAGGCGAGGTTGTAAATCGGACGGAGATCTCAACCATGACCGGAAACCTCACTATAACCGGGATGCGCGATCAATATTTCATGAATAATTGTTCCACTTACCTGAAAAAGGAGATCAATAAATTACAGAATAACTATGGGATGTCTTTCCGGCTTGTTTTCCAATAAGTACTGTGAAATCCATGAATGGTCGCTTGAAAGGGGTTAAGATCAGATAGATAAGTTGAGTTTTATTAGCAAAAGGATCCTGGATGAAATAAATAACCCGCTTGCCTTTTGTATTGGGGTTTTGCTGTATTTGTTTGGTTGTCTGGGTGTTATGCGGTGTCAAGCATTATCACCTGCTCTTCTTGCAACAAATACCACATTTGATACGGAATAATACTCGATTTGCATGTGGGTGGTAGTTTATTCCATTTTGTTTTGATTAATTGTGAAACGAAACGCGCTTAACCACATGCATTTTCTCCATTTGACAAAGGCTAATTCTAACACCTGCAAAAGAGTGATCTTTTTAGTGTGTTGGCTATTTGTTTTTCCTTTTTGCACCAAAGCTCAGAATACGATTCACGGAGTCGTCTCCGACAGTACGCTTGCCGGTATTGAGTTCGTCGCGGTCACATTAAGAAAGGACTCTTCCGTTGTTGTCGGTGCGTTTACGGATAGTCTTGGTAATTATTCGATTTCCATACCCGGAACGGGGAACTATTCTCTTTTCTTCACCGCTTACGGATTTAAGACGCGTTCGCTGGATCTTGGAGTTAAGAGTGACACGACCATTAATATAAACCTCTATGAAGAGGTGACTAATTATGGGGAAGTCCAGGTTACGGCCAAAATTCCCATCGTAGAGAAACGAATTGACCGGCTGGTTTACAATCCATCGGTGTTGGCCTCTAACAGGGGTACGAATGTGTATGATGTGCTGAAACGCACCCCGACAGTTACTGCCGATGAAGGGGGGAATCTTTCGATCAAAGGCATTTCCGGTGCCAGGGTAATGATTGATGGCAGGCTTCTTCAGATGTCCAATGAACAGGTGATGGACTATCTGAAATCAATTCCGAGTGATGAAATTTATAAAATTGAGATCATATCCAACCCCAGTTCAAAGTACGATGCTGAAGGTGTTTCAGGATTGGTCAACATACTTCTGGAACGAAATCAAAGGAAGGGAATCGTCGGAAATATAAATGCGGCGTACGGACAGGCTTATTACCCGAATGGCAGCTTTGATCTGAATTTCAATTATCGTTCTGAAAAAATCAACTTCTTCGGAGGAACATCACTAAGGTTGGGACGGGACCTTTTGCAGGAAGATGTACAGAATATCTACAATCGCCAGGCAAGTCCCTATAATTACTTTGAAAATGGAAGAAGGGTCAGGGATGAGCTTTCGAATTTCAGCCGGCTGGGGTGTGATTTCTTTCTCGGTAAGCGACATACACTTGGAGTAAGACTTGAATATTCTCTTAGCAAACAAAACAGTGCCCGCGAGAATATCTGTGATTTTTACGCTTTGGAAGATCTGATTGACTCCACCTATTATTCCTATATCGACCAGAAGAGTTCCTACAATACATATTCTTCGAACCTCAATTATGTTTTCGACATTGACTCCTCTGGTCAGAGTTTGTCAATCGATCTTGATTACCTCTATTACGATCAGCCGCTTCGCAGTGCATCGACCCGTACGGATCTGGATTCAATGGGGACGTTTTTTAAAGACGATGTCGTGTTCAAAAATGAGGCAGAACAAAGAATCAGTATTTATTCAGGAAAACTGGATTATTATAAACCGATTGGGAGCAAGTCATCCATTGAATTTGGTGGAAAATACTACCGGATCAATACTGAAAATGATCTGAGTTTCTATGACTTCTATCAATCTGACTGGCAACAGAATGATACAAAATCAAGCCGTTTTTTATACGATGAATCAAGTATCGCCGGTTATTTAAGTTTCAGCCATCAGTTCACGAAATCGTTCAGTGGAAAAGTGGGACTTCGAAATGAATATACCACTCTCAAAGGTTCTCAAAACGAGACCGAAGTGAATTTTAACAGGAATTACAACAGGCTGTTTCCCACGGTATTTCTGCAGTATTCAAAAAATGAGAATCACCAGATATCATTATCATATGTCCAGCGTATCAATCGTCCGGATTATTCAAACCTAAGTCCGTTCAGGTATTATCTGTCGCCAAACAGCTATGTTGTCGGAGATCCTTTTTTGCAGCCTGCCTTCACGCATTCGTTTGAACTTTCCTATTTGCTGAAACAGAACTATTATTTCAGTTTATACACCAATATCACAAACGGACAAATCACCCAGGCCTTCCTGCTGGATGACGAAACCAATTCATACAAGACAATCAGTATGAATTTGGATCAATCCTATTCGTATGGTTTAAGTGTTTATTTCGGTTTGGGATTGTTTGACTGGTGGTATACCACATTAAATCTGAATGCAGGAGTCAACGGTGTATCGACCAGCATTGTTGACGGGGCAGACTATAGCCGACAGAATTTCAATGTTTTTGTATTTAATACGAATCAATTCACCCTCAGCAAAAAAGGGAAATTATCGCTTGAATCAACCTTAATGTATCAGCCCGGAGGAATGACGCAGGGGATTTTCGTTTTGGGAAGGATGCTTGATTTCTCAGTTCATCTTAAAAAGACTTTTAAGAACAACAAGGCGGCAATCAGTTTGTCAGGACTGGACCTTTTCAATTCAGCGTATGTAACGGCCAAAGTAGATGATGAATCACAGTATTCATTTATCAGTGGTAGTTACAACAAAAGAGGAGTCCGGTTGACGTTCTCCTATAAGTTTGGCAAAAAAGACATTGAATCACAGCGAAATAAGACAGATTCAAATGAGCAGGAGAAGGATAGGTTATAGTTAATGAAATTCTCATTTCTGATGATTTGGAGGCCTACAAGGATTCAGAAATTCTCCCTTTGCTGGTGTGGGATGATAACATCAGTCGCCAATAAATGGTCAGAGGCGTATATCTGACAGACTTAATTTAAACTAAGCATGATGAAAAAGAACATCAAATTAACTGCGAAACAAACCGAGATGGTTGTTGACAAAATGTCAAGCTTCAAGAATGACATTTTTGACAAAGTGAATGCAGAAATGACACAAACTGGTGGTACTGCGCTTGCAGCACCTTTCAACCAGACGTTCATTAAAGGATCTTGGCTGCGTTCAGCTTGATCAATTAACTGAGTCAGACCGTGGCTGCATCAGCAGTCACGGTTACTTACTTTTCAATTTGTTACATGCATCAGACCTACATTGATACTTTAGTTGTGAAGATTGCAAGCCGTTGCAATCTAAACTGCTCGTACTGCTATATGTACAACAAGGGCGACTTGTCGTATCTGAAGCAGCCTAAATTCATGAGTGAAGAGGTTGTTGATGCGCTGTTCGAACGAATTGTTGAACATTGCCTGGTTCATGATCTGTCTGATTTTACCATCGTATTGCACGGTGGGGAACCTCTCCTGGCAGGGATGGACAGAATTGGGAATTTTATAGCGGTTGCCGAAGAAAAGGGGGCAAAGCATGGGGTTTCATTTTCTTTTTCAATTCAGACAAATGGCTTATTGATTACTCCGGAGTGGTGCGATTTTCTGAATAAAAACAATATTAAGGTTGGTATAAGCATCGACGGAGAAAAGGAAGTTAATGACAAATACCGGGTAGATCATAGCGGGAGAGGTAGCTATGATGACATTGTGCGGGCAATAAAAATATGCCGGGATCACTACAATGGGAAAATTGGTCTTCTGAGTGTACTTGATGTGAATTCAGATCCTGTTCAGGCGTTGGATCATTTTGTAAGTCTTGGCGCTCAAAGCATTGATTTTCTTCTGCCTGACAACAACTATGAAGATCTTCCGTGCCATCCGGAAAACGGGAGGTACAAAGACTCTCCGACACCGTACGGTGATTGGCTTGTTGACCTGTACGATTACTGGAACAGTATGTCCGGGGAAACAAAACCCGAAATCAGGATTTTTCACAACCTGATCTATAAATTTTGTGGAATTACCATTGCCTCGGATATGATGGGGCAGGAAGAAAATCAGGTGTTAGTCATCGAAACAAATGGTGAAATTGAGCCAATCGACTCGATGAAAATCTGCGGGGAAGGGTTTACCAAATCCAATATGAATGTCCTTGACTCAAAACTTGATGACGCTTTTCAATTGGAACTGGCCAGGCTTTACTACAACAGTTCCGAACATTTAAGTGAGGCATGCATCCAATGTCCCATTCTGGATTTTTGTGGAGGGGGCTTCATCGCTCATCGCTACTCCCGGGAAAATGGCTTCCTGAACCCTACCGTTTATTGTAAAGATTATATCCGGTTAATCACACATGTGCAATCTTCCTTGGTTGCAGAATTGCCATTGGAAATTAACAGTATTAATGAGGTTTCCGCACTTTCATTTGAAGAGGTTGTCGGAGACTTAAATATCAACGCTAAAACTTTCTATTGATATGTTTAAATGCTCTTCCGTCGTATTGAAGGTTGCAAGTAGGTGCAATCTCAATTGTAGCTACTGCTACATGTATAACTTAGGAGACAGTACCTATAAAAACCAACCGAAGGTAATGTCGGATGAGGTCGTCGAAGCTATTTTGCACAAGACAAAAAAGCACTGCGATGAAACAGGAATTAAGGAGTTTGTCTTCATCTTTCACGGTGGAGAGCCCTTGCTTTGCGGAAGAGACTTCTTCCAGAAGTTTGTCGACAAGGCTTATGAGATTCTGCTCCCCTCTGTATTTCCGTTTTTCACTGTTCAGACAAATGGTGTTTTGATCGATAAGGAATGGGCGGACTTTCTGGAGGAGAATAATATCCAGGCATGTTGCAGCATCGATGGATATAAGGAAGTCAATGATCAGTTTCGGGTCTATCACAACAACAAAGGGTCGTTTGATGATATCCTGAAAGGAATTTCATTTCTGCGTGAAAAGAATCCTGAGGAGCGACTGAATGTTCTGAGCGTAACCAATATTGAAGCCGATCCACGGAAATTGCTGCAGTTCTTCAGCGACAATAAATTTGATTTCGACCTCCTTTTGATGGATGCCAATTATGATAAGCTGCCGCCGGGTAAGAGTAGCTTTGCCGATACATCTTACGGAACGTGGCTGTGTGAGGTTTTTGATCTTTGGTATGATGAATATCAGGAGGTTACTATCCGCATGTTCATGAATATTATTTTTATGTTGCTGGGGCGTAATAATTCCACGGACGCATACGGTAAGGGAGAAAATGGAGTACTGGTAATTGAAACGGATGGAAGTATTGAGGCTGTAGACGTGCTGAAAATCTGCGGAGATGGATTTACAAAAAATGACCTCAACATTACACGAAATGACTTTAGTGAAGCTTTGCAGGTTGATCTGATCGATCAGTATGTGAATGCCAACAATGAATTACCGGAATCGTGTGCCAATTGTTCGCTTGGTGAAGTGTGTGCGGGTGGTTATTTGCCGCACCGATACAGTGAGAAAAATGGATTTGATAACCCGTCCATCTATTGCCACGATCTGGCCAAACTGATCATTCACATTCGTAACAGGCTTGTAGGCGAAATTCAGGATGAAGGGCAGGCCGAGTTTGTAAAATTCGAGGATTTTTTAGCAGAAGTAAATACCTGATCAGATAATGCAGATTTTATTTTCTTCAGATATAAACCAAAATGGTCGCCTGTTCAAATCACCTGGCTTACGGAGGGTTGAGGACGATACGGATGACGTGTACAGAAAGGGGGCCTTGATTCCGGCGGAACCAATTTTACCAAGTAGAGATTTCTTTGATGAAAGTGTAACAGGAATGCATGATTCCATTGCTTGTTTTAAGGTTGACGATCCCCAGTTTCAGCAATTTGTGGAAAGCCTGGGTTTTTGGGATCTGAACAATTATGATGAGCTGAAGACATTGGTAAATGAGCGAAGAACAGCATACGAAATTTTCAAGCGGAAATGTGTGAAAATCATGTCGGAGTACGCAAGTGATAGTCATTTCAATTTGCACGATGTTTACCTGGGAGGACGAAATCAACTGACAAGCACCATCGACTATGATTCGGACAGCACAAAAAAGATCGGGATGCACTTTGATACATGGGATGTATTGGCGGTTGATGAATTAATGACATCCCGTAATCGAATCTGTATCAATATCGGACAGGGAGTCCGGTATTTCCTGTTTACGCCGAAGAGCGTTTTCGAAATGAAAGAGGAACTTGTCTCGATCAATGATGACTACGCAGCTCTTTCAAGTAGCTACGATATTGGAGTGATTTACGCCAACGAAATAGGAGTTGAAAATATTCCTGTGTACTTTGTTCGTCTTGAACCATTTGAAGGGTACATTGCATCCACTGAAACTGTTTTCCACGATGGATCGAATTTCGATAGCAATTTCCTTGATCTTCAGATTACAGCCAGAGGTTTTTTTGATCCCTTGAAGGTAAAGAACTGATCGGCTATGCTCTTCAAGCAGAGAATAAAGTTTATCAAGCAAACCGATAGCAATGACTGCGGATTGGCTTGTATTGCAATGCTTTCAACATACTTCGGTGTTCCGGCAAACATTCGAGAACTCAAGAAGATTTCAAGAATTGAATCTACAGGGATTTCTATTGAAAATCTCATCAAAGTTGGAGGAGAGGCTGGGTTAAAGCTGATTCCTCTGAGGATTACCAAAGAACAGCTCCTTGAAGATTTGCCCCTTCCGGCGGTAGTTTACTGGAATCAAAATCACTTCTTACTGGTTGAGCGCATTTCAAAAAAGTATGTTCATGTGGTTGATCCTGCCGTAGGTCCCTTTCGCATGCCTTTTGAAGAGTTTGTGGATGGCTGGTTGATCAATAATCGCCTTGGGAAACAAGCCAATCATAACGTCAAAGGGGTGCTTATGCTTGTTGATCCTTTGCCGGAATTTGGAGAAAAGGAACTGAATCAGGCCGGAAATAAAAGGTCGAACTGGGGATTTGTCAAAGATCATTTTCTGGTCTACAAGGAAGATAATCTCAGAATTTTTCTGAGCTTATTTGTTGTTTCCCTGTTGCAGCTCTCCCTGCCTTTTCTCAACCAGCTTATTGTAGATACGGGAGTTATGGGGAAGAACATCTCCTTCGTATATGGAGTGGGGATCATCATTGCCGTTTTTTACATATTGATTTCCCTCAATGAGTTCATTCGTTCCTGGAGTCTTGTTTACCTGGGAAGCAGGATCAATTACAAGTTGATCTCATATTTCTTGTTTAAAATAACGAAGCTTCCGATCGCAACCATTTATTCAAAAAAAATAGGAGACTATGTAGAGAGAATTAACGATCATAAGCGGCTCGAGACTTTTTTTTCCGAGAGCATCATACACAGTTTGTTTTCGATCGTTACTCTGTTCGTTTACTCAACGCTCCTCATCTATTTCAGTGTTGATATATTTTTGGTAGTTATTGGCCTGACAGCAATCGAATTGTTGTGGATTTTTCGTTTCATGGGAGCGATCAAAACGCTGGACAATAAGCTCTTTGGAGTAAACGCGCTTGATCAGGAAAAAGTCTATGAGATACTTTCGAACCTCCCGGATATTAAGCTCAATACGCTTGAAAAATCAAAAAACAGAGAATGGAGGACGATTCAGAAAAAGCTGTTCAAGATCAACATCGCCAAATTGAAACTGGGCCAGATCGAAAAGGGAGGGTCAAAAATAATAGCCTCCGTACAGTTGGTTCTCGTAACCGTTATTGCTGCTAATCTTGCGGCCCAGGGAACCATAACGATTGGCGCAATGTTATCCATCTTATTCATTGTCAGTCAGCTAAACACACCCATTTCTCAGTTGATCAATTTTTTACTTCAATACCAGTTGATCAGGAATTCATTTGAGCGTATTCTGGAAATACATGATTTAAAGGAGGAGTCGGAAGAAGAAGGGAAAGTAGAAACGGTTCCCCAGGAAAACCTGGTATTGGAAAACCTCAGTTTTGGTTACACTCCTTCGGTTGAAATATTGAAGGACCTGAACCTGACTATCCCAACAAATAAAACAACTGCAATTGTCGGATACAGTGGCTCAGGAAAAACCACATTGCTGAAACTATTGCTTAAGTTCTATAATAACTACGGAGGAAAAATCGCATTTGAGAAAAGTAAACTGGATTTTGGAGAATTAAAAGCAGAGGCATGGAGAAGTCAATGTGGCTCAGTACTTCAGGAAAGCAGTATATACTCTGAAACGATCGCGTACAATGTTGCGCTTTGTGAAAATCAGGAAATTGATGAGAAAAGGCTCATGCACGCATTGGAGGTTGCATGCCTGTATGATTTTGTAAATGGTCTGCCACTCGGAGTGTTCACAAGGTTGTCATCCGGAGGAAGTTCGCTGAGCACGGGACAAAAGCAACGACTGCTCATCGCAAGGTTGGTATACAAAAATCCGTCGTTTGTATTTCTGGATGAGGCCACAAATGCACTGGATGCCAACACGGAAAAGAACATCATTTCGAATTTGAATGACTTTTTTAATGGAAAGACAATTGTCGTTGTAGCCCACCGATTAAGCACAGTAAAAAATGCCGATCAGATTGTGGTTTTAGAAGAAGGGAAAATTGTCGAAACAGGCTCGCACTCAGAATTAATTGAGGCGCAACAGCAATATTATCACTTAGTAAAAAATCAACTCGACCTTGAAAGAAGAACAGTTTAACTCGAGTTTGTTTAAGACTCCTTTTGGAGTTCGTGCAATAGGTTATTTTCTGTTGCTATTCTCCGTGCTTTTATTGTTCGCATTGACATTTTTTCTGAGTTTCAGTGTCACGAACACCACGGAAGCACACGCCACTGTTGAGGGAAACAAGGTGGTAGTGGATTTATCGTCCCTTGACGGTAAAAACAGTGTTTCAAAACTGAGGATTGATGATCGTGATTATGCCGTTGCCGATCTGCAATTTTCAGGATCGGAGGGAGTGCTTGTTCTTAAAGAGACGGTTGGTGGAAACAGCCGCGAGACAATGGTTCAAATAGTGTGTTCAGAGGAGAAGACTCTCTGGGAACTCTTCACAGGTAATTAGATATGGTTTTATCAGACAGTAAAGTGTTGATTTATTTCAATAATGCAATAGGGGATGCCTTTATGACCATTCCTACCATTCGTGCGTTGAGTAGAAATTCCGGGTCTGTATCCCTTGTTTGCAGAGAACCCTACTTTTTTCTGTTTCAGGAATTGGAATTCGAACACGCATATTTTTTTGATCCTTCAGATGAAGAATTCTCATCACTGGATGAAATAAGCAACGTGACTTTTGATTATTTCATTTCCCTGTCTTCGCATCATGATGATCCCATTGAATATATTTTGAACAGGAATACATTTGTACAGACAATTGGCTACTGTGGAGATAGTTATGATGTTACCATAATTGATGAGTATGGGCAGACAAACATGTTCGACGTCTATTTCCGGAGTTTTCAGAACTTCAGTCCGGACGCTTGTATTGAAGATTATTCAGAACCGATTGAACCCATTGATCCGAAACTGACATCTGTGATAGAAAGCTTTGAGTACCCTATCATCAGTATTCACACAGATACGAAGGAAGATAAGCAGTGGCCAATGGATAAATTTGAAAGACTCATTGACCGGATTTTATCTGATTTTGAGGATGTCCTGATCGCGATTGTTGGTCTGGCCTCCACAGATTTTACTCCAATATCGGAGCGTGTACTTCAGATCCCGGATGCCAATTTTCAGTATTCCTGGGAGTTAGTTTGCAATTCTGTTTTCTTCATCGGTATCGATTCCTGCTTTATGCATCTGGCTGATGTTAATAGAATTCCGGCTATCTCGCTCTATGGAAAAACGCTGACTGAGGAATGGGGACATCGTTTCAGTGCAAATTCAACCATAATCCGTGGAAGAAATTCAGACGTGAAATTGATCGAAGAAGATGAGGTTTTCAGCGTGTTCTCACAAAGGTTTACAGAGATCTACTCATTAGATTGATTCTATTAGTCACAGGAGCAATCTGCCGGAAAAGAACAGCTATGGAATGTCCCTCGAAACGAAAAAATGAAGGACTTCAATAAATTCAGGCACGGAAGGGGATGGCAATGAGGACGCCAACGACAAAGGCAATGATAAAAAGTGTAAAGACATAAAATACTTGTGTCTGACTTAAATTGTCGTTGTTGAAGCGCATGGTCTCAAATTACAGGTTCGTTCGGGACAAAAATACTTAGATTTATTCTAAATAAAAATAAGGATCAAGAAAAATACCTGTTTTTTGGGGCGGGTAATCCGAACTAGTTCACAATCCTTTTCCTACGACGGTAAACAATAATGCAGAGAATCAATGCGCCGATAATTCCGGAAAGGTAAGATGAGAGGTGACTGAACCCGGCGGCCAGAAAACGGGAATAGATCTGAGGACGCATGCGTTCGGCAAAAAGTGGGCTGAGATGGATCATGCCTGCTTCTGTGAAAACAAAGCCAAGGATTCCGGCTACGATTGCCAGGATGAACATGACGACCATCAATCGGGTAATGAGTCGTCGCATTTCACGAAATGAAAGGGAGGGAAGTTTCCCAAAATGGTTAACCGCTGCGAGTAGAATTCCAAGTGGTAATCCGACCCACCAGGTAGCAATTGTACCCCAGACCAGTGCTAGCAATACAGGCGACTCACTTTCAATAACCTTGTGATGTCCGATCGTAAAATATTCCACGCAGAGGTGGGCAGTGATCATGTCGTGAAGAATGCCGTACACCACAGAACTCACCACACTGAAAACAATGATACCGGTAAAACTCCATGCGCCCTTCAATTGCCTCATTTCTGATACCTTGCCCGCTTTTCTTTCGGAATGTTCACGATTCCCGCACCGTCTACCATCCATTGACCGTCCATTTGTACAACCCGCATCGTGATCAGGAATGACTCCCAGCCGATTCCTTTCACGGTGAGGTAGCCGTTCACGCTGTCAGCAAATTCTGGTTCGAAACCGTCGTCGGGATAATCCTGGGCATCAAGAATGGGGTCGCCGTCCAGTCCGCGCCCCGGATTTTTTAATTCGGCTGCCGCAATAATGCTGTCCAGTGCCTGTTTGAAGTGATCTGTCACCGTGGATTGTTCGTTGATCCATTCCACCCGGTCTTGTTCTGTTTTTCGCTCAAATCGTGCATTCAGGTAGTCGACGTAAGCGTTGATAAAGTCAATCGCCGGTTCGAATTTGATGGGGTTGGCCTCTGCAGGATCTTCAATGATTGGATCGCGTAAATGGCTGTTGTCGTCACCACTTTCGCCTGGTTTTATCTCAAATGTACAGCGAACAAGTAATAAGGAGACGACAGTCAAAATGAGGAGAGCATGACGATGGAAGTTCATAATGGATCGTTTCTTATCCCGGAAGATATGAATTATTCATTGAGGTATTCCAGGGCCTTTTCCAGCACGCTGTCCGTTTCATCCAGCGCGTCTCCGATGGTTCGTTCTACGACAATGTCCGGTTGAATTCCAACGCGTTGTGTCTCGCGTCCGTCGGGATAAAACACGCCCTCACCGGTCAACATGGTCGGGAACTTTCCGAGAAAGGAGAAACGTGAGACATTGCCATCTGCGCCTGCTGTTTGGGAGCCAATGAGTGTCACTCCGGGGACCGTCTGCAGGGCCATGCACAAAAACTCAGAGGCACTGATTGTGGAACCATCGACCAATACAGCCACCTTTCCTGTAAACAATTTCTTTCCGGCGGAGGCGTCGTACGAGACATCCTTCGAAAGAACAAAACGACCGGGATAGGAAAGGTCCGGATTGAGAAAACGGGCAAATACGGTTTTTTCAGGGTTCAGATAGGCGAGTAATTGTGGAATGAAATTATCCTGCACATGTCCTCTCAGATCCAGTATCACTCCCTTTTTTCCGATCATGGAGGTCATCAGCCAATCTACTTCATCTTTGTTCAGGGCGTGCAGTCGCAGGTAGCCGATGTCGCCGTCCAGGATCATGGTCTTTACGCGATCGTCCACACGTTTGTGGCACACGCGATCGTTGAGTTTGTACGGCAGAAAGTTGAATTCATCGAACGGATAGCGATGGATGGTTTTTGTGCTGGTTTTACCGTCCCGGACAAAAGTGATCCGAACGTTATCGGTATTGCCGTTGAATACGGAGTAGGGACGGGTAGCGCGCGTATCGTTGGATGCGGGAATGTAGGCACGCATGCGACGAATGATCGAATCTACTTCAATGTCGTCAACATGAGTGATGATATCTCCGGGTTGCAGGTCGTCCATCTGCGCCATGGCATCGTTGTAAGGTCGGGTGAGTACGATCTTTCCGTCTAACAATTGAAAGATGGAGGCAATGAATTTTTCGCCGAAAAACTGTTGCGTAAACTCGTTGGTGTAGATCACATGCGAGTCGTTGAGCGCAGATGTCAATCGGAGCATCGAAGTGTGAAATGCAAGGGCACCTTCGTTTTTCATGAAATCCGGAAGAAGTTCCCGGAGCGTTTCATCCCAATTGCGGTCCATCGCATATTTGTACGGATAGAAATACTCCACGAAATTCCAGTAGGAAAATAATCCCATTACCCGGTACGCTTCGTCGTCGTATGGAAAAGCATCGTAGGTTTTTTCATGCGAAGGGATGGCATGTTGCACGCTGCCATATTTGACATAGTATTGATCTTTTCCCCGATGAAGAACGATGTCGTTCAGCATTTCTGTCACATCATTTGTGAAATAGGCCGATTCGGAGATCCAGGAGAGGTCGAAGTTTTTGTCGAAGTAGTCCTTGTTTTTTGTCTTTGCCTTGCCACCGAGGTCTCCAAGAGATTGCAGCCATCCAAGCATGCGGGCGTTGAAATCTTTCGAATCGGCAGCATCCCTGAATTCGCCGTAGTGATCGGTGAATTGCTGATCCCAGTCAAAATTGCCGGATGTGACTTCCGGATGATAGTATTTCAGAAAACCCCAGACCTTCCCGAACAGGTACACGTTTTGATCTTTCGTTGAAAGCAAGGCTGCATGCGCCATTGAAAAGAGACAAAGAAAGACAACGGAGAGGAGGCAGCTTTTTTTCATAGTCCTTTTAACCGGAAAAGCGTCTTGAGTTACACTTTGACGGTGCCCGAAAGTACTGAATTTTGTCAAGTGAAGGATCAATTGGTCGAAATCATCTTTCCGGGTTGTTACAGGGAGTCAGGGTTTCCTAAGCAATAACGCTATAGAACCAATCCGAACAAAAAGTACGTTTCAAAATGCCAGATTTTTTTCCGAACTATGGAAGCGAGAGAGAACATAAATACGTTACTGAAGATGAGCATAAACAGTATTGCAACGGCTGTGTTTGTCGCGGAACTGGAAAGCAGAATAGGGATGAAGATTAACAACAGTGCACCCAAAAAACTCATGATAATAATGCCTCCAATGCGTAGAAGTTTTGTGTGAAGGAAGTTCACATGAAGGAGAGGAGGGTCATTTTGAACATCCAGCTTGCCATGGATCCGAATATCGACTTCCTGGGTCGTTTTCCCGGAGCGGACACTGAACTCACGTTGATAGTCGCCACCGACGTATCCTGAATAATGCACCCCCATTTCAAATGGAGAAACCCAGTCGTCTTCAGGAAGAATGTTCTTTTTGATCTGCTTTTTGAATTCTTCTTCACTCACTGCAAGTGCGTGCGTACGTTCGATCGGCCTTCCGAGAAAGGTGAGTTGCAGTGTTTCTTTGAGAGTAGTCATTTCCATTACTGGTTTTTGTCAAGGATTCTTCGCCTTGCCTCTTGTGCTTCAGGAACAAGTTCGGCGGGATCCATCGCCTCTATTTCTTCGCGTTTTTTTGAAGCGTATTTGCCCTCAAAATAAGCCACCTTTGATGTAAAATCATCTTCAATTTCGCTAGTTGTCGGAGTGGGTTTGAATATTTCAATATTCAGCAGGATGTGCGCACAAAGGAGAGCTGTTGTGATCAGGTCTATTTCCAGTGAGCCAAATATGATCGCGAACGAATAGCTTCCAAATGCTATCTGAGGAAAGTATGTAGCAATGAGTGAAAAGAGGAACAGGTATGACCAGATATTGCGTTTCAAAAAAATACTTGCTCCGGTGATTCCCAGAGCAATCATGCCATAAACAACGTTCTCCGGTGTTTTATAGCTCAAGTAAGGATTGGTGTTGGTCAGATTGTCTATCAATACACCACCCGCCGAAAGTAACGAAATGCCTACAGAGATGAGATAAGGAATGTATTGTGTCAAACCTTTCATCGTCTATTCCTTCAGGCTGTTGATCATGTTCTCGATCTCCACGTTGTAGTAATCGATGCTGTCCTGGTATTGGTCGGAATTTTCCTCGATCGCTCGTGCGATTAGGGAGTAACTCATGATCCGAAATTCGCAATATCTGGTGAGTTTCCAGTTGCGCTGATGAAATTCTTCCGGCAGGTCGAGTTGATCCAACTCTTCGATCAATGAAATGCTTTCCTTCCAGTAGTAGATTCCGCTGTCACGGATTTCCGAAACAAGGGTGGGGATTGGGGTGTCCTCCGGCAGGCTGTAGATTTGGAGAGCGCGTTCCTCCAGTTCTACGAAACGTTGGATCTTACGGTTGTACTCTGAAATGCCCCCCGGAATATTACGAATAATCAGAAAGGAAGCCACAAGGATGATTACACCCGAAACCGCCGGTACGACTTTCTTTAGTGTAGTATTGTCAGGATTTTTCAACAAGGGATAGAGGGTATAACCAATGAAAAGGCCGCTGATAAGTCCTCCGATGTGAGCAGCATTGTCAATACCTCCCTGGACTCCGGAAAGCAGGTTGTATCCGACAAAGATCCCGATGCTGGTGAGCAGTGTTTTGCGGACGTGCTTTTCAATAACATTGGTGGTAAGCAGGGCAAGAAATACGCCGTACATGCCGAAGATGGCCCCTGAGGCGCCCGCACTGACGGTCATATCGTGCCACCATAAGCTGGCTGTGCTAGCGAAAATGCCGGTGAGCAGATAAGCGATAAGGAAATTCACTCTTCCCATGAGCGGTTCGAGGAGTACGCCAATGTAGATAAGTGCATACATGTTGAACAACAGATGGAGTATTCCGATGTGCAGAAAACAACTTGTGAACAGGCGCCACCATTCACCATCCATAGTGGAAGGCCTGAAGTTAGCTCCCCATGCGAGAAGGCTTTCTCCGTCCGGTTGCAGAATGTCGACACCGTTGATTACCATGATCAGAAAAATCAGGATGTTCAGATTCACCAGGATCGGTGTCACAAAATACCCCTTGACAGGAATGAACAAGGCCAGGAAATTTCCGAATTTTTCTTTTGTTGTTGCAGGAGGCTCCGTCAGAATGTTCCCGCTCTTTGGCGCCATTTGAGGTTGCCAGGCTTCAGCGCGTTCTTCCATTGTTTCCGGATGCTGCTGCCGGTATTCTTTTTCCTTTTCGAAAGCCTCAAGGAAATGTTCGATGTTTCGCTTGTTCTTTCCCCAATCGACCACCTGGCTACCGGTGCATTCGCTTTTGAGAATCGCTTTTTCCTCTTCAACAGTTACCGTGAAGGTTTCACTCCAGGAACTCAGCGAAAAAGGCGTGGAGGCAATGAATCCGTTCTCACTGACGTAACCGACTTTCCAGTCGAGTCGTTTGATGCACTCAAGGGCGATAATAAGAAATTGTTCAGGACTCAGACTGTTCAGCGGCACTTCCTGAAGATGTTTTGGTGAAACTCCGAAAGCCATGTTGAGGAATAAGATTCAAAATTTGAAACTCAAAAATCGGAATTAGTATGCAATTCTACACCATCCCAACGTCCAATGTCTGAAGTCTAACGTCTAAAAGCGAAGCGCTCCAACATATAATCCCTAATTAACCTCATACGCCCCGATATCCGGTCCTGTTCTCGGCTTGTTTTCAATATCGGTATTGAACATGGTAGGGTAGGAAGCGTCGCCTGCGCCGTTCATCGGTGAGATACCGTAAATGTGGAAGTCGTATTCCGTTGGGTTGTAAAAATAGGGTTCCTGATTCCAAAGATTATCGGTGAAGAAATTGTCGGTAAAGATCTCTTCACTGCGGATCAGGTTATTGTCGAAAACGAAGTTAAGACTAACGCCGCCAAAGGCAATGGTGTCCAGGGCAAGTTCGTAATCCTGTAAGCCGTAGATCGCAGAATTCGTAATGGTACAGTTGAGATCGGAAACCTCAGTGCTTGCTGAATTCGGATTATTATAGTAATTGCTGATCCCTACGGCAGGCCCCACATTCTGACCGGTACCGTATCCAAGGAGGTCGCAATGGTTGACATTGAATTCCGCACCACCGATCACCACGAGTGCATGAATGCCACTGTGTGAAACGATGCTGTTTTCTGCTTTGAGTTTGGCGCCCTGAAACAACAGGATACCGTAGGAAGCGCAATTCTGAATGATCGTATTGGTCAGCTCCAGTGTATTTCCGGTGCTGGCAGCATCAGTACCTTCGATGTGGATACCGGTAGTTGCATTTTTGATAATGGCGTAGTCAATCTTGCTGGGACGTGCTTCTCTGAAGTAAACGCCATAATACTGACCGGAAACATCATCGTAGTAGGATTCCAGGCGATCTCCCTGGATGGTCACAGGGTTGTTCAATGTCCCATTGATGTTGAGCGTTCCCTTATAGTTGAAGAGGTAGGCATTTTTGTGGAGGTATATCTGCGTTCCTGGGAGGATGTCCAGGATTTTAGCAGAATCCACAAAGGCACCACCGTAGATCACGTGGGGTTTATCGTTTGGCCATGTCCCTTCGTTCTTGTCAAGAGAGCCATTTGGGCCAAACGTGGAAACATGAAAATAGGCATCCTGCCCCCAGGCAACGAGTTCCACATATTGATCGGTTCCATTGGTTCGGAAACGAATGCGGTCTTCCACAATCATCGGAGTTAGCGCGTTGTTCGGGTCGAGGGTTACTTCCACAAAGACGAACATGCTGTCGTTACCTTCAATCTCCAGATCACCGAAGAGTGTTCCTGAAGCACCGTCAACATTGATACGGAAAGGGGAATTGGCTCCGCCTTCCAGTTCAACGGATTCGATCTTCAGTGTTTTGGAATCATTGTTATAGATTTTCAGACGTTTTGTCGTCGATCCGATGGTGGTAAATACGGTATCAAAAATGACAGTATCCGCACTAAATGATAAATTTCCCGTTGCAAAGGAAAGAGGCTTTTTACAACTGGCAGAGCTGAATGCCACGACAATTACTGCCGCGAAATAAAGTAGATAAATGTAGAAGCGCATTTTCATTTTCATACTGTTCGCAAAAATAACGTTATTTGTCACAGATTATTTTACAAAGGATTTTTGCACCAATCCAAAAACTTTATTTATCTTTGCCTCCCTGTTTTAGGCGATTTAAGAAATATTTAGAGAGATATGAAAAAAGACATCCATCCGGAAAACTATAGATTGGTAGTGTTTAAGGACATGACAAACGATTATTCGTTCCTTTGTCCTTCTTGCGCGTCGTCAAGTGAAACTGTGACCTGGGAAGACGGAAACGAATATCCGCTTGTGAAACTGGATATTTCGCACAAATCGCACCCATTCTTTACAGGAATTGTTCAGTATGTGGATACGGCAGGTCGTATTGACAAATTCAACAGCCGTTACGGTAGACGAAAGAAATAAGATACTCTTGATACAAAGAGAAAGGCCGCTGTCAAGTGGCCTTTTTTTGTATCGTTGATTTGCGCTTTCAGCCGAATATTCTGGTGTAATCTTTGCAGCCTTCCTACCAACAATTATCTTTACCACGTGAAAGAATTTGTCCGCCTTTTTATGGTTATTGCCTTCCTGACAACGTGCTGTTCAACTGCGCATGCTTCAGGTATTTCCAAAGGTTACGAAGCGCTACAGGTCAAAGATTATTTCAAGGCGAAAAAACTGTTCTCCAAAGGGATGAAATACAATCCCGAGGCAGCGTCTTACGGACTTTCGATCATTTATTCCCGTAACGACAATCCTTTTTACAACCGCGATTCAGCGTACCGCTATATCATTATCGCTGATACGAACTGGATCCACGCCAGGGAGCGGAAAAAGGAAAAATGGGCGAAGTATGGCTGGACACGCTCCGGTATTGATTCCATGAAACAGGTGATCAGTGATCAGTTCTTTATCGAAGTGAAAAAAGCCCACTCGGTTGCTGCATACACAAATTTCATGTCGAACCATCCTTGGTCAAAACACATGGAAAGAGCCCTGGCTGTTCGGGATTCGCTGGCCTTTTTTCAGGCGATGCAGGAGAATACTTCTTCCGCCTACAAGGATTTTCTGAGTACCTATCCGCAGAGCACCTATGCTCCGATGGCGGAAGATAATTTTTTCAATTCGCAGTTCTACGAAAAAACGGAGAAAGGGTCGCTGGACTCTTATCTGAAGTTCATCGATGAACATCCGAACAGTCCAATGTTGCCGGAGGCTGAGCGCGCTGTTTATAAATTGGTGACGGATCCCAATACCCTTCAATCATACGAACTGTTTGTGTTGGGGTATGAGAACAACCGATACAATGAGCAGGCCTGGAGAGAATATTACGAGTTGTACATTTCGGAGTATTCGTGCGACAGGATCAAACTGTTTCTGGAAAAATACCCGCAGGCACCAAACCATGAAGCAATCGAACAGGAATTGTCCTGGTGCGATTACGAGCTGCTCCCGAACAGCATTGAAAGTTTCTACGAGGAAGAAGGACGACTTTGCGGTTTCATGAACGTGGACGGGAAACAGATCATTCCGTGCAAATACGATTTCGTTGGGGCCTTCAGGGAAGGACTGGCTGTGGTGATCAAGGAGGGGAAATACGGATACATAGATAAACTCGGAAATGAACAGATTCCCTGCAGTTACGATGGAGCTTCCGATTTCAGAGAAGGACGTGCAGTGGTTGAAAAGGATGAGAAATACGGATTGATCGACCGGAATAATCGCTTATTGCTTCCGTTCATGTATGAAGACATGGGGGAGATGTCGGAAGAACGTGTTTATGTTTCCAAAGGTGACCTCTATGGATACGCCGACCTCAACGGTGCTCTGGTGATCCCGGAAAAATTTGGCGAAGCTTTCGATTTCTTTGAGCATTCGGCTAAGGTAGAAGAAGATGGGAAGTACGGAATGATCAATCGGGATGGCGAATACGTGATCCGCCCTGAATACGAAGACCTCACGCCGATTACTGATAGCCTGATCCTTTGCATGGTGGATGGGAAGAAAGGTCTGCTGACCCGCAACGGAACGGTGGTCATTGAGCCGCTTTACGAACAGATCGGCGCCTTCAGTGATGGTCTTGCCCTGGTTTCACACGGAGATACGGTGGAGTACATTAACATTGCGGGTGAAGTGGTGATCTCCAAAGGCTACAGGACATATCCGAACTTCCTGTTGAAAGGGGAATTCCGCCAGGGGGGCGCGATTGTTTTGAATAAGAAAGGAAAATACGGGAA
Organism: Crocinitomicaceae bacterium; assembly: GCA_050300995.1. Lineage (GTDB taxonomy): Bacteria > Bacteroidota > Bacteroidia > Flavobacteriales_D > Crocinitomicaceae > UBA4466. The sequence goes on from JBNKYR010000016.1 coordinate 19,748, forward strand.
GATCAATACTTACGGCAATGTTGTTACCGATCTTCAATACGATAACCTTGGAACCGGAAGCAAGTTTGTGCCGTTCGAAAAAGAGGAAATGTGGGGATTGATGAGTGCATCGAATAAAGTGCTGATCTCTCCGAAATATGAATCCATTGATCTCGTGGATGAGCAGTATGTGATTGCCCGTCAGGAAGATTCGCTGGGCGTCCTTGATCCGAACGGTAACATCATCATTCCTTTTGCGTTTAATGAGATTGAGTACCTGAAAGACGGAGCATTCATGGTAGAAGAGGATGGAAAATATGCATTGTTTGTTAAAGAACAGCGAATTTCCGAAGCAGAATACGATGCGATTAGTCTCTTTAACGATGATTTCGTACATTTAATAAAGGGAAAGGATTATGCATATTACGATCTGAAACGTGGTATGCTGATCAAAACAGAACAAGAAGGTGAATAATTTTCTCGATGCCATTGATAAGTACAAGTTTGGCCTGATTGCAGCGCTGACAGCTTACGTACTGATCTTTGTTTACCTTCAGATGTCCAGCTTTCAGGAAGTGATCCATTACGAACCCTTTCACGATGGTTCTTTTGTAGAGATTCCGGAAGATGAGATCGAATTGAAACCCGAAAACATTCTGGCTCCAGCTGAATTTACCGGAGAAGTAAAGAACATTTCGCAGGATGCGAATGATGACCGTCCGAAAGCCTATCAGAATTGGAGTGCCAATAAGTCGGTGGAGGACATTGAGAAGGAATACCGTGACCTGGAGCAGCAGATGTATGAGGAGGCCGGCGGAGACAAAACGCGCGAGCAGATTCGTCAGGAAATGGATGCCCGCAAACAGGCAGAGTTGGAGCAGGCAAAGAAAAACGAAGCAAATAAGAATTCCACACCTTCCAACTCAGGAAATACGGCGTATGCCGGAAACGTGCTTGCGAAATGGGAGCTTTCAGGCCGCACGCCGCATCAGAACAATGAGTGGCACATCCGAAAGCCAGGATATATGTGCGGAAGGGGAAGCGGTCAGGTAATGGTGCGGATCAAAGTGAACCAGAACGGGAATGTGATTGATGCAAGCTATTCGCCGTCTGAAAGTAGTGGTGCCAATCAATGTATGATCGATAACGCGGTGAAATACGCGAAAATGTCACGCTTTAATTTTTCATCAACAGGCGTTCAGTCCGGTTGGATCCTTTATACCTTCGTTTCCCAGTAAATGCGCGATTTTATTCGGAAGATAACTCCTGGGTTCTTACTGACGATCTATCGCCGTCAAAAGAAGGCGCAGCGCAATAAAGAACTGGAGCAAAGCCGTGAAAGTGGTAAGGTTTTAACAAAAGAAGAGCTTGTTCGTCAGTTTCAGGAGATCGGAATCCGGGAAGGTGATACGCTTTTGGTGCATTCCAGTTTATCGAAGATCGGTTATGTGGAAGAAGGACCCAAAACGGTGGTGGAAGCGCTGCTTGAGACGGTTGGTCCCAGCGGAAATCTGTTGATGCCCACTTCACCGAATGCATCCTTGCAACTGGATTACATCCGGAATCTTGAAGTGTTTGATGTGGCCAATGATCCCTCGCGATTGGGAGCCATCACCGAATATTTTCGAAAGTTACCAAAGGCTATTCGCAGCGCGCATCCTACCGAGCCTGTTGCGTGTATCGGTCCTGATGCTGATTGGTTTACAAAAGATCATTTCGGAAGGATCACCCCATACGATGCATTCAGTCCGTTTTACCGGGTTAGTGAGCGAAAGGGGAAGATTCTATACCTCGGTGTAACACTTGATAATGCCGGGACCAATCTGCATACACTGGAAGATGCCGTGGATGATTTTCCCTATCCTGTATACTTTGCCGAAACATTCACGATTCCGGTGCGTTTCCCGGATGGACGAACAGAAACAATGGAAACGCGCGTACACAATCCTGCACAGTCTGCCAAACGCAAATGCGACGGATTGATTCCCCTGTTCATTGAAAGGGGAGTGATGCAGGAATGCAAGGTCGGCGAGGCCAGGGGATTGCTCACTGATGCGGCGGGAATGCTCGAGTGTATGTTGGAGGAATACCATGAAAGAGGTGTGACCATGTATACTCCGGAAGGCACCCGTTGATCGAAGAAATGCGTACTTTTGGAACAAATTCAACTCCATGAGTAAGATCAACTGGCAGACTGTTAAAGAATACGAAGACATTACGTTTAAAGCAGCCGATGGTGTGGCGCGGATTGCGTTCAATCGCCCGGAAGTTCGCAACGCATTTCGTCCGAAAACGGTAGATGAATTGCTCGAAGCCCTGATCATTTGTCACGAAAGTCAGGAAATCGGAGTGGTGTTGATCACTGGCGAGGGACCTTCTCCGAAAGATGGCGGTTGGGCATTTTGTTCCGGTGGCGATCAGCGTGTGCGTGCTAAACGCGGTTATGAAGGACTGGATGGTGTCAATAAGTTCAATATTCTGGATGTCCAGCGCCAGATTCGGTTCATGAATAAGGTGGTAATTGCTGTAGTGCCAGGTTGGGCCGTTGGCGGCGGACACAGTCTTCATGTTGTATGTGACATGACCATTGCCAGCAAGGAGCATGCGATCTTTAAGCAAACGGATGCGGATGTGGCCAGTTTTGATGGTGGATTTGGTTCGGCGTACCTGGCGCGACAGGTTGGACAGAAGCGTGCGCGCGAGATCTTTTTCCTCGGTCGCGATTACTCCGCACAGGAGGCTTATGAAATGGGAATGGTGAATGCTGTGGTGCCGCATGATGATCTTGAACAAACGGCATACGAATGGGCACAGGAGATCATGTCTAAAAGCCCGACAGCTATCAAAATGCTGAAATTCGGATTTAACCTGATTGACGACGGACTTGTAGGACAGCAGGTGTATGCCGGTGAGGCTACTCGTTTGGCATACATGACTGATGAAGCGAAGGAAGGTCGCGATGCCTTCCTGGAAAAGCGTCCGCGAGATTTCTCCAAATTTCCGAAGTTTCCTTAAGGAAAAGGGTTAACGGATACTGCTTGAGCTTTCTTTTCCGGAGAGAGGAAACAGATAGTATACACTCAATTGAAAGTACTGGTTCCGGACAATCGGGCTGCTTTTCGGACTTCTGTAATCGGACAGTCCGAAGGAATAGGACGCGCGCATTCCCACACGGTCGAACTGGTATCCCAAACCGGCTTTTAATCCATAGTCAAATATGCGCAGTCCATCCGTTCCTGTAGTATTTGAAGTGCTTTCCTCATAAGCCGCTGGCAGGAAGGAAGAGATGAACCCGGTTGAATCAATCGATTCAATGTCAAGGATGCTCATGATCGGTGTTTCCTCGATGATCAGTTCTCTTTGCCGCGCTCCCAGGAGAAATCCAAAGTAGCCGCCTACCGAAAGTTGAATATTCTTCCAACTGAAATTTGCCTGGATGGGAATCTGGAGGTAATGCAGTGAACGGCGACCATAAGCAGTGGTGTACGTGTTCAGATCCAGACCAGGCGGAACCATTGATGAGTCGATAAATGTGCTCAGGAATGGAGCGAGGGTAGTATCAGCGTAGTTGTATGCCTGTCTTGACTGAGAATAAGTAATTCCGGGGCGAATGGAAAACCAGTCGAAGATCTTATAGTCATAAATAGCGCCACCGTACCAACCTGGTTGATAATCATCACCGATATCCTGTTTTTCTACCCGTATGAGGTTCATTCCGAATTCCGGTCCCACAGACATCGTCTGAGCGTTCAAAATTCCCGAAAAGATCAGGATGATAAAGAGTAGAAATTGTTTGCGCATCACATTTGTTTGTGCAAAACTACGGAAAAAGCCCCGATGCCTGCAAAGTTGTGTTTAACGGAACCCCTTGTCCATGGCTGGTTTCAGGGTGTTTAAAACAAGAAAGACGGTCCGATAAAACGAACCGCCTTTCCCTTTAGCTCAACCAAAGCTATGTAGCTTACACATCAAAAGACGGAAAAAAGTTGCAAATCTTACGCATTCAAGACGTTATTTTTTAAAATTTTCTGCAACAATGAGTTCTTTTGTACCGTGTCCCCATGAATAAAATCCTTCTCCGGACTTCACTCCTTTCTTACCAGCGGTGACCATATTCACCAACAATGGGCAGGGTGCATACTTCGTATTTCCGAGTCCTTCGTAAAGAACTTCGAGGATGGCAAGACAAACGTCCAGACCGATAAAATCAGCCAATTGGAGCGGTCCCATTGGGTGTGCCATTCCCAGTTTCATAACAGTATCGATCTCTTCAACGCCTGCAACACCTTCGTGGAGGGTGATAATTGCTTCGTTGATCATTGGCATCAGGATTCGGTTGGCCACAAATCCCGGATAGTCGTTTACTTCCACAGGAACTTTGTTCAGGCTGCTAGAGGTGTCCATGATCAGCTTGGTCACTTCGTCCGAAGTAGAATATCCACGGATGATCTCAACCAGTTTCATGATCGGAACGGGATTCATAAAGTGCATTCCGATCACTTTGTCCGGACGCGTAGTAACCGATGCGATCTTGGTGATAGAGATGGATGAAGTATTGGATGCCAGAATGGTGTTGGTATCGGTCATTTCATCCAGATCCCTGAAAATCTTTAATTTAAGGTCAATGTTTTCAGTAGCTGCTTCAACTACAAGTTCTACTCCCTGTACTCCGGATTTCAGGTCGGTGTACGTGGTGATGTTTGCCAGTGTGGCATTTTTTTTATCTTCCGTAATGGTTTCCTTGGCTACCATACGGTCGAGGTTCTTTGTAATAGTGGCAATCCCGCGATCAAGACTGCTCTGGGCAACATCAATGAGAGAGACTTTATACCCGAATTGAGCGAAAGTATGGGCGATTCCGTTCCCCATGGTTCCGGCTCCGATAACAGCTACGTTTTTCATGATTCTGATTTTTGTGATACAAATATAATGTTCCGCAGGCAATTCGTCGGGCAGGGAATATGTCTATCTTCGGGATAAACAAATCTTAGTTGTCAGAGATGAAAAAAATGTGTGTAGTTGTCTTTTTGATGATCAGCGCAACGACGTTATGGGGGCAGAAGGTGAAGATTAAAGATGGAATTGCGTATGTGGATGGCGTTGAATACATCAAATGGGATTATCGCTTCGCGGGAAATGAAATCTCTGTGGTTGAGTTGGAAAATGAGAATGAGGTTCTTTTCATTTCGTATCTTGATTATTCCGATCCGATGAAAGTTTCCAATTCAAATCCGAAAGGGTTGGTTCGCTGGGAAGAGTTGAAATTTCTTTCCCTGGGAATTTCGTGCGAGGTACAGTCGATGGGGCAAAAGGGGCTGGTAAAATTGCTGTATGAAAATGAGGTTTTCCAGCAGGGGAAACTAAATGAAGACAATGCCCGGAAATTGGTCCGTAAATACGGAACCCGGTTTTCAGATCAACGTCCGACGACGATTATTATTAGTCATTGATGATGAGCAAGGTCAATAGAGTAGTTTTTTATGATGGTGCTTGCGGATTTTGCAATCGATCCGTAAATTATGTATTGAAGCACGATAAATCGCGATCAATTTGTTTTGCTCCTCTCCAGTCCGCTTATTGTGAAGAACGTTTTCAGGAGAATGGATGGCCGAAACCTGATTTGAGTACGTTCTATTTTTTGGATGACGGACAATTGTATGAGAAATCCACCGCTGCACTGAAAGTGACAAAGTACTTTGCCTTTCCTCAATCGTTGATGCGGATAGGGTGGATCGCTCCCCGCTTTTTGCGCGATTGGTGCTACGATCAGATCGCAAAAAGGCGTCAACGAATTTCAAAGGGTTTTTGCGTTGTGCCTTCCCCGGAGGATCGCGAGCGGTTCATTGATTGATGGTCCTCAATTATGAAATGTCCGGAAGATTTCCAGCAAAATCGTTGGTGGGATTACTTTATTCGGGTATTCATGCATCCGTGCCAGTACTTCGTTGGTAGCTGCCGGGTGAAGTCCCATGCGAATGCCGATGTCCCGGATATAGTCGATTTCGGCTTCATCGACTTCAAGGTCAACATTCATCAAAAGGATTAATCGCTGAAATTGAACAATGCGATCCAGCTCCATCTTCGGAGGATTGAACTCGATGTATTCTTCGAAGATCTTTTTGAATTCCTCTTTGGTAATTCCTAATTGTGCAGCAATCGAGAGGAGAAACTGGAATTCCGCTTCACGAACCGTATTGTCCGTTTGTGCCAGTTTAACGAGGTCAGAAAGCAGGCTCCATTTTTCGAGGTCTTCCGGGCTGTTCTTGTCTCGCTCACCGTCGAAGAAGGCCAGCGTTTCCACACATACTTTTTCCAATCCCGAAGGAAGAAAATCGTGCTCCCAGGGTTGTTTTGAACCGAAAGTGTGCTGTTCGCCTTCGATCACGGTTAATTCGGTTCCCAGCCAGCGCGCAATTTCACGGCCTTCCCTGATGTCGACGGATTCGTCTTTGTCGCCGTGGATGACGAGTGTGGGGGTGGTGGAATTCTGACAATACGTGGAAATGTCCAGTCGCCCCTTGAATTGCTCATAGCTTTCAAACTGACTGAAGTGATGAGGGAGTTGCTGATTGGTTCGTCCGTTCTTCTTGAAATAATATCCGTCCTCCTTCCATGCGTCGAATTCTTTCCCTTTCGGAAAGCGTGTTTCGATGCGGGAAATTGCGGCCCAGGTCGATATTTTCTTCACGTGTCCGTTATCGGACTGGAGCAAAGCAATTCCGCCGCCGCGTGAATGACCGATCAGGTAAATGTCGGGAAAATCGTCAAAGGCTTCTTCTACCACGTGAAGGATGGCCTGGAAATCATACACTTCATTGATGTAGGAATTCCGGCTGAAAGCTTCCGGATCCGGAAAATCGATCGGTTGCTCTACGGTTCCGCCGTTGTGACTCACGTTATACTTCAGGAACCCGTAACCGTGCTCCGTGAAATAGTCAGACACAAGATTCCAGCATCCCCAGTCTTTGTAACCCATATAGCCGTGAAGAAAAATGATCAGTGTACCGTTCCAGTTTCCGGGAACATTCAGATCGTAAACACTCTGGCGGCCTTCAGCACCGATGTAAACAGCGTTTTTGAGCGAAATATGCATGCAGGCGATTAACGGATCTGTTCGAAATAGACGCGGACATAGGTTCCGCCTTTTTCAACTGCTACTACTTTTTCAGCATTCCACATGTGCTTCTGAGAGCCTTTGCTCAATACGATGAAGCCGTCTTTGTATTCAATGCTTTCGATCCAGTCGTGGACGTACTTCTTCTCATAACCACCCGAAATCAAAATGATCTCGTCGCATTGACAATCTTTCAGTTCATTTGCCAGCGCCTTACCAACATCTTGCGTAAAGGCAGCATAGGAAATGCATACAGTCCCGATCAGGGTAAAGAGTAGTTTTTTCATGGAATTGGTTTTTGCGCTGAATTTAATGAAATTTCAGAAGTCGCGGATTTGGAATATATCCCTGACCCGATTCCTTTGCTTGTCGTTAAGCCGGAACCCGAAATGACAAGCCCATGATGTGCCGGTAGGAGGACGCAGTGGAATAACCACTAACCTCTGTGAAGAGGCCCAGCGAAAATTGATAATAAGGTGAAATCTCAAATTTTCCTACAGGGATCAGGATGGCGACACGGTTGTTGTAAAAGGCGAAGCTGTGCTTTGCGCCGAATTGTTCACCGGTTACAGGGCCCGATTTGGAGTAATAGCCGTCCGGACCATTGCCGGATTTACTCCAGGTGCCATCAACAGAATTCGAGAGTATGTTCGCGTAGCTGAGCCCGGCCTCCAGATGAACGATTCTGGCAATTTTAAAGGAAAGTGGATAGACATCAAAGGAAAGCACATTCAGCCGGAAGTCCGCGGTATATCCCTGATAGGCACCCAGTGCTCCGGAATTTCCATGAACTTTGCTTCCGTACTGTGCAAATGAAAGTCCAAAGCGTATGAATTGGTAATCTGTGTGAAAAAGCGGAAGCAGATAGCCCGCCGATATCATAAAGCCGTTCCCCGGCCTGTAGTCATCTTCTCCTGGGCCATCCAGGATCCCGTTGAAAAAATTTCCGATCGAATAAGCACCCGAAAAGTCAAGTTGCTGAGCGTTACAGATAAGAGGAAGAGAAAGAAAGAGAATGGCAAGGCGGGTTTTCATCGGTGCTTTTTTTGTTGAACGAAAGTAAACGGACAGTGGTTGAAGCCGATTCGGTAAGAGTAATGTTCTCAGGAAGCACTATTCTGTTGAAGGAATTGTTGAAAAGCCGACACAAGTGACATTTACCCGGTCATCTTTATTCTTAAATTTACGCACCAAAAGCCTGTTTTGAAATTGATCCCTGTTACTGCTGCCTTGTTTTTACTAACAGCTTGTGGTCCCGATTATGGAAACGAGATCCACGGAGGGAATCTGACTGTTTATTTTACGGATGCAAAGGACGAGTCCAGTGCGGAAAAAGTAGCACTTTTCTGGAAGGAGAATGATCTTTTGACAAACAAGGCTCAGGATCTGCAACTTGTCCGGGAGAATGGAATTCTGCGTTTAAAGCTGATTGCCTTCGAACCGGAGTCGGCGACATCCATGCCATTCAAGGAAAGAAAAGCATTGCTCGATTTGCAGGAAGAAGTGCGGGAGCATCTGAAAGAACCAGCACTTGAACTCGTAATTTGTGATGAGGAGTTTGAAATCGTATACAATATCAATGAATGAAGATCTCGGCATCCATATACAGTGATAAAGTTCGTCCATTGGAAGAGGTCATTGCAGACCTGATGGAACACCAGGTGGATCTTCTTCATGTTGATTGTAATGATGATCCCGGAGTGTTTGAAGATATTCGTCGCATTCGTACAATGTGTTCAATTCCGATTGATCTGCACATCATTACCCCGACTCCCTCGAAATATTACAAACTGCTGGAATCAACGCCGGTGGAGTACGTGACCTTTCAATATGAAGACTTGCAGGAACCGCTTGAAATTCCGGAGACAGTTCCGGGTAGAAGAGGACTTGCGGTCATCACGCCCACATCCGTGGAGGTGTTCGGACAGTTCGCCGATTTTGATTTTATTCTGATCATGGCAACAATTCCGGGACAGAGTGGGGGCAAATTCGACACCTATAACTTTGCAAAGATCCGGGAGTTCCGGAATAAATATCCCGGGAAATCCATTCATGTGGATGGGGGAGTGAATGCTGAAGTTTCGTTCATTCTGCGGAACATGGGAGTAACCAGTGCTGTTTCCGGGTCTTATCTGTTCAATGCGGCGAGTATCGGAAATGCATTGATGAATCTGACGCAACGGGAGGTAGAGTCGCACTTCAGTGTGAAAGACTTTATGATACCATTGGCAGAATCGCCGGTGGTGAATCGTGGTCTGCTTTCCATCGGCAACGTGCTTGAATCCATCGAGCAGGGGCGCTTGGGATTTACGCTTGTGGTAGATTCGGAAGGCCGTTTGAACGGATTGATTTCCAATGCGGATGTGCGCAAGGCCATGCTACGGCATCTGGACGATCTGAATGCACTCGATCCTCGGGAATGCATCAATGAGAAGCCAACGGTGATCGAAGAGGACTCGACCGTACTCGAAATGTTACAACTGATCAAGCAAAGCACCTTTCCGGTAATGTACCTGCCGGTGGTGAACATTTCGGGTCAAGC